>JBBIPU010000009.1:0-53344 GCA_037442685.1 Draconibacterium sp.
GCGATCCCTGTGTCTTTTCCACAGCATACTGACTTCAGATTACGGCGCCTTTTTTGTCTGCAATTAGTTAATTATCATAAAAATTCATCAGGTTGCATCTTTCCCTTAAATGCTTTTTTTAGTTTTGTGCACTTTCTTTGTAATCCGATGAAAAACAAAAAATAATTACAAAAAAATTACTTTTGTTTTGATGAGCAGAAATGATATAGCGATTGGCAGTTTAAACTTCAGAATTGTAACAGCCGGTAAAATGACATTTAAATGAAATTAAAGATTAAAGTCATATTAATTGTTCATTTGGCGGCATTGTTAATACCTTATCGCAATTATTCGCAGGTTTTCGAAGAATTTGAGGTGGATAAGGAAGGAACAGAAAAACAGGAACCAAAAAAAAGCAATATCAAGCCATATATCGGAACCTGGAGAGTATCGGAATTCGGGGCTTTTCAGGATTCGACAAAACTGGATACACTTATTGATAATTTTCAGATTTATCACCCGGTTTTTAAAAATTCGATAACTTCAACATATGTTGGTAATTATGGCACTCCTGCATTAAACAACGATTTTTTTAACCGAAAAACAAATGTGGATTTTTTATTTTTCAAAACAAGAGGAGATTATCTGCTGACGCCTGCCACCATTGATTTTTACAATACCAGAACTCCTTACACCCGACTTGATTTCAGTCAAAGCGAAAACAGAGCCGTTAAAAATGAAACACGGTTTAATTTTTTTCATTCTCAGAATGTCAACCGGTATCTGAACTTTACTTTGCGTATTGATTTGGCAAAATCGGCAGGACAGTACAACTATCAGGAAAGCAAGAATAGTTTTATCACTTTTTATTCGAGTTACACAGGCGATAACCTGAATATCTATTCGGGATTTATTACAAATGCTGTAAAAAATAACGAAAACGGGGGAATTACCTACGATTCACTGCTTTTTAACGGTGCTGAGACCGAGTTGTTAAACACAAATCTCTCGGCCAGCAAATCATATTTCAAGGGGACTTACTACTTTGTGAACGGCGAGTACAGATTTGGTAAAATCATTACAACAAAGAAAGATTCAGGCTTGTTCCGGCCTGTTTTCGGGATATTGCTCAACTCACAATATGAGCGGCACAGACAGGAATTTACGGATGAAGAGGAAGCAGGCAACACATTCTTCAAAAATACTTATTATGATCAGAAATATATAAAGGATTCCATCCGGTTTAATAAACTCGACAATGTATTTCAGTTAAAACAATACGAAAATGCAGAGAGAAAAACCAGTTTTGGCAAACGGGCATTTTTAGGGATTGATTTTATTAACACCATTACACCTGGCAAAGATTCTTCCCGATTCGCCGGCCCCGATACATTAAATTATGAAAGTATTATTCATAATTATTCAAATTTATACCTGGGAGGAGGTATTTTCAGGGAAACCGGTAAATTCTGGACGTGGAAATTTGATGGTAAAATTTACATGATTGGCAGGAAGGCCGGACAAACTGAACTGGCTGGAATCATTCAGAAACCTTTCCATATTTTAAAAGATACACTGGCTTCGCTTGTGCTTTCAGGCTCGATCAACAACATGGTTCCCGATTATTTCCAGCAGGAGTTTTACTCAAATCATTTCAGGTGGAGTAATGATTTAAGCATGGAACAAAGAATGGATTTTAACGGCAGTATTATTTCGCCGGTATATAAACTCAGGCTCAGCGGAAATTATGCCATTATAAACAATTACATTTTCAATAATTACGAGGGAATTCCCGACCAGACAGAAAAAGAAATACTTGTTTTATCGGTATTTGCCGATAAAGATTTTAATTACCGGAACATTCACTTCAGGTTAAGAGCTCTGTGGCAAAAGGCATCGAACGAAGAATTCATCCATATTCCCGATTTCTCGGCTTTTGTTTCGGCGTATTATAAATTTGTGATTTCGAAAGTAATGTTTACTCAGATAGGCGTTGATACCCGTTATAACACAAAATATTATGCCGATGCTTATTCACCCGCAACCGGATTATTTTATCTTCAGAATGAAAAAAAATACGGAAACTATCCTTATATTGACGTGTATGCAAATTTGAGGTTGAAAAGAACCACGGCTTTTTTCAAAATGATAAATATTGGAACTAACTTTTTAGACAGAGAATACATCACAACACCACATTATCCGATGCCTCGATCTACATTCAGGTTTGGGCTTACGTGGTTGTTTTATGATTAATGAAATTTAAAATCACATATAAAAAAGGAGCAGCTATCTTTCTGGTATTGTTTTTTTCTTTAGTTGTCATTTTTTTATGGAATCAATTAAAAGAAACAGAAAAAAAGGAAAAAGAAGATAAACAGAATAAGATTTATGTCTTCAGCAGAATAAAAAAAACCGGTACTTTGAGGGCTGCCGTCAGTTACAATTCAACAAATTATTTTATTTATCACGGAAAACCGATGGGTTTTGAATACGAGATACTTCAGGCTTTGAGTAAAGACCTCGGTGTGAACCTTGAAATTGTTGTGAGCAATAATCTCAGGGAAACATTTGATGGATTGATCGATAACAGGTTCGACGTAATTGCCCAAAATCTAACGGTGACTGGTACCAGAAACAAGGAACTCGATTTTACTTTTCCGTTTAAACAAACCCACCAGGTACTGGTTCAAAGAGTCAGAAGCGGTAATGATGGTGGTGCAGGTTATATAAATTCGGTCCTCGACCTTGTCAACAAAAAAATTTATGTTCAGAATGGTTCGGCATACCAGCAACGACTGTTGAATTTGTCGGAAGAAATCGGGGAACAAATTGAAATAATCGCCGATTCGGTTTTGGGAGCTGAAAATCTGATAGAAAAAGTGGCAAAAGGTGAAATTGATTATACAGTATGTGACGAAATCATAGCTCAGGTTAACAAAAACTATTATCCAAATCTCGACATTTCGCTTCCGGTCAGTTTTGAGCAAAATATTGCATGGGCAGTCAGAAAAGGAGCTGTTGAATGGAAAAACTTCCTCGATAAATGGATTGCTGGATTTAAGGAAACCCGGAAATATCACTTTATTTATTTTAAATACTTTGAAAGCCCCAGGATTGCTGACAGAATGACGAGTGAATATAACAGTATCAGCGGCGGGAAAATTTCGAAGTACGATAATCTGATCAAAGAAGTTGCATCGCAATATAAATGGGACTGGCGTTTAATTTCGGCTATAATTTATCACGAGTCGAGATTTAATGAAGCCGCAGCATCGTGGTTGGGAGCGTACGGGCTTATGCAAATAATGCCGGCCACTGCTGAAGATTTTGGCGTTACAAATTTCGAAGATCCCCAGCAAAATGTGAAAACCGGCATCATGTTGTTAAATTCATTAAACGACCAGTTTATCAGAACAATACCTGATTCGACGGAGAGGGTGAAATTTGTGCTGGCGGCGTACAATATCGGTCTGGGACATGTTTTCGACGCGCAACAGCTGGCAAAAAAATATGGTAAAAATCCACTGGTCTGGCAGAATAATGTTGACTTTTATCTTGAACATAAATCAGAAGAGAAATACTTTAAAGATGAAGTGGTCCGCTTTGGTTATTGCCGGGGAGATGAAGCAACCAATTTTGTCAGGAATGTTACCAATGATTACAACCAGTACAGGAATGTGATCAGTTATTAAGGCCCGACTGCTGCAAAACATCAAAAAATTCGGACAAAATCATTGCCGTGGCGCCCCAGATTGTTTCTCCGTCATATTTAATGCACGGTGCTTTTAACCTGCCAGTCGATGTTTTAATTTCAGCTTCTTCAACATCGGCAGATAAATTTTTTATAGGAAAGAGTACAGTTTTTTCCACTTCGTTTTTATTGATAACCAGTTCCGGCATCTCTTTCATCCAGCCAACAAAAGGATGGATCAGAAAGTGGCTGACCTGCACATACAACTGTGAAAGTGATCCGATAATTTCAATTTGTTCAGGAGTGACACCGATTTCTTCAAATGTTTCGCGCAGGGCAGTTTCCAGGGCAGTTTCACCGGTTTCAATCCGTCCGCCCGGCAGAGCGATTTGCCCGGCATGGTGTTTCATGTGTTCCGGGCGTTTTATCAGACAGACTTTTAAATCATCATTTTCGATAAAAAGCAGAAGTAATACGCTGCTATGTTTCGCGTGAATCTGTTCTTTGACAGGTAAAAGTTCACGGCCGGGTGGCAGCATTTTAATGTGCGAGGCAGGTCCCGGCAAATTTTGAGAAAGTACCTTTTTAATATTTTCAGATGTGAACAGCATGATGCAAAAGTAACAATTACCCGCCGAAACAGGCATTTCGTGTTAATTCAAAAATTTTTAAAAACAAAACACAACTCATATTCCGATTGTTTAACCGGGCAATAATAACGTTCCTGTTTTTCGGTGCTAAAACTTTTCCGGAATAAACTTTTACAAACCAAAGTCAAAATCATTATACTTTCAATGGTAATCAGTAATATCTTTCTGGAATTCAATATATTACTGTTCATTCAAATAAAATTCAGAAGATGATGTTAATCAAACCTGATTGTTTTTTCAGGCGAAATCCTGCTGACCAGGAAACTCGGAATCAGAAGCATCAGTGTTGTAACTGTCAGACTTCCAATATTTAGCAACAGGATATGTAAAATATTGAAGTTAACCGGAACCACATCGACATAATAAGTTGCCGGATTGAGTTTTAATAAATGAAAATATTTCTGGAGCAGGATAATTGCAATCCCGATCACATTTCCCCAAAACATTCCACGGCTGGTCAGGAAAACGGAGAGGTACAGAAAAACTTTTCTGATGCTCCAGTTCTGACTGCCCAAAGCTTTCAGAATGCCAATCATCGTGCTTCTTTCAAGAATTAAAACAAGCAATGCTGAAATCATATTAAACCCTGCAACCATTAACATTAAAATAATTATCACCCAGACATTCATATCGAGAATCGAAAGCCAGTCGAATATTTGCGAATATTGCCTTGTCACTGTTTCGGTGCGCAGCAGCGTGCTGTTATCGCGGCTGTAATCAACAACCAGGTTCCTTATTTCGTGCTCAGTTAGATCAATCATGCTGAAATCGGAAACAAGAATTTCAAATCCGCTTATTTCATCGCTCTGCCAGTCGTTCAAACGCTGAATCTGTTTAATGTCGCCGATGATGAACAGGTTATCAAACTCCTCGAGGCTGGTACGGTAAATGCCGCACACTTTTAACTGAAGCAAGCGTGGTGTTATTTCGCTTTCCTTTAAAAAATACAGCACTGCCGAATCGCCGGTTTTCAGTTTTAATAATTTCGAAATATTTTCTGAAAGTAAAATTTCATTGCTTCTGATCGTGTCGACTAACACTGGAAGTTGGCCGTCGATAAGATTCTTCTGGAAAAACGACCAGTCGTAATCCTGATCAACTCCTTTAAAAACAATTCCCTGGATGGATTCCTCCGTTTTGATCATGCCTGGTTTTGTGGCAAAAACCTGGATTTTTTTTACATTATTCAGGGTTTTCAGTTTTTCAAGAAATGGCTGGTTTTTCGAGATTGGCGGTATTTCGTATGAATTTTTCGATTCGTAATTAATAATTTGAATATGCGATCCGAAACCGATCACCTTATTCCTTATTTCCGACTTGAATCCAGTAATCACTGCCACAGAAACAATCATAACCGCCAGGCCGAGCGCAATTCCGAAGAGTGCAATCCTGATTATCTTTTGCGATAAAAACTGCTGGTTTGTTTTATCAAAGAATAATTTGTTCGAAATAAATAACTCGGTGTTCATTAAAGTTGTGGATTAAATTCAATCCGTACTTGCCAGGTTCTGAATTTTTTCTTTGGTGTCAGCTCTTTCATTAATAAATGGTAGAACAAGAAACGAAATTAATCCTAACAGAATTATCATCACTGTCATGGAAGTGTGTGCCAGAAATGCAAAGATCACCCCATTTTCGTAAGCCACGCCGTATAATTTCAATCCTTCAATGGCCATGAAATGCCATGCTCCGATTCCCCCCTGTACCGGTGCAACCATTCCGAAACTGGCCAGCACGAAGGTGGTTAAACCGGCAATCGGATTCAGGTGTCTGGTGAAATCGAATGCAAAAAATATTGCATAAAGCATCAGGTAATAGCAAAACCAGATAAACACTGAATGAAACCAGAACCAACCTTTTCTTTTAATCGATCTGATTGAGATAAATCCCTCTTTAAAATTCTGAAGAATCGAAACAACTTTCCTGAATATTTTTGTTTGTTTAAAGGTGTTTCTTAACAGAAAAACAAGAATCACAACCGTTGCAATCGCTAAAATCAGGAAAGGCGAAGTAACCGCACCCCGGAGTTTATCCCCGATTTCGGGATTGTTTTGCAGGAACCTGAGCATCTGCCCGAACTGCGCCACAATTACAATCATCAAAAGAACCAGTAGTGAAATAATATCGATCAACCGTTCTGCCACTACAGTTCCAAACAGCCTGGAAAACGAAATTTTTTCGTATCGTGCCAGAACCCCGCATCTCGATATTTCGCCCATGCGCGGCAACGCCAGGTTCATCAGGTAACCGATCATTACTGCCATAAAAGTATTGGCGAATTTTGGCTTGCGGGCAATAGGTTCAATCATTAAACCCCATCGTAAAGTGCGGCTGATATGGCTGATCAGTCCGATGAAAAGCGAAATAAAAACCCAGAAATAGTTGACTTCGTTTTTTAAAACCGATTTAATATGATGAATATCCTGGTCTTTGTAAATGAGCCAGAAGATAAAAATTCCGAGGGTAAAGAAAATCAGGAATTTAAGAATCTTTATGATCGTTTTTTTCAATCTGTTTTTATTTTAGGCTGTATTTTCCTGTTCGCAATGATGAACACTGGATTATCGTTATTTTCATCAATGCCAAACTAAAAAGTTCAATACAACAGTTTTGTAGCCGACAAAAGTATAAATTTGTTTGGTTAATTTTCATAATGGAATTTCAGTAATCAGAAGAATTGGACAAGACGGGAAACATGAGTTTTGTAAAACCAAAGAAAAATCTTGGTCAGCATTTTTTAACCGACCGGAATATTGCACGAAAAATCGTTGACAGCCTGGGCTCTGGTACAGCCGATGTATTGGAAATCGGTCCTGGAATGGGTGTTCTCACGCAGTTTCTTATCAACCGTTCAGACCTTAATATTCATGTTGTTGAGATCGACAGAGAATCGGTGGATTATCTGCAGCAACATTTTCCACAGTTAAAAAATATCTGGTCTGAGGATTTTTTAAAGACTGAAATACAAAGCAGATTTGCGGGTAATTTCAATGTGATCGGCAATTTTCCCTACAACATTTCATCACAGATTTTTTTCAGGATTCTTGAATACCGGAACCGGATTCCGGAAGTTGTGTGCATGGTGCAAAAGGAAGTTGCCGAAAGGATTGCTTCCGTTCACGGAAATAAAACCTACGGTATTTTAAGCGTTATTTTACAGGCATATTACAACATTGAGTATTTATTTACTGTATCGGAACATGTATTTTTACCGCCGCCGAAAGTAAAATCGGCAGTGATCAGGCTAACCCGCAATACTTCCGTTTCGCTCCCCTGCAACGAAACATTATTTGTTGAAGTGGTAAAAACAGCTTTTAATCAACGGCGTAAAATGCTTCGTAATTCTCTTAAACCATTGTCGGAAACAATACCTGGCAGATTTGCCGATAAACGGCCTGAACAGCTTTCGGTCGATGATTTTATTTTACTGACTGCAAGTATTGAAAACCAACGAAAATAAAAATAACATTGCCCGGAAATAAAGGGAATCTGGGCAGTTAAAACATTTTGAGAAAGCGTGAACGGGCAGTGTGAATATCGGGGCAGAAACGCTAAATCAGGCTTTACAACAAAAGAAATTAAAACCTTGATAAACGATATCTCCGGTTTAGAAATCTGTTTTTGACTCAGAAAGTTTTTATCCGATTTTTCAGATTGAATTTATTGCAATTACCGGATCGAGTCTTGCTGCGCTGCGCGCCGGCATAAATCCTGCAATGAAACCGATTACACTCGAAATTAAAAGTCCCTTGATAATGTTTCCAATCGTAAGTACAATATGAAATTCGCTGACATACTGCACAATCATTGTTCCGATGAAAATCAGTATCAGCCCTACAATTCCGCCAATAATTGAAAGCACAACAGCCTCGAAAATAAACTGCATCAATATAAAGTAGCGTTTTGCCCCAAGCGATTTCTGGATTCCGATAATTTTTGTTCGTTCTTTCACCGATACAAACATAATATTGGCAATTCCGAATCCACCTACAAGTATCGAAAATCCACCGATTATCCAGCCGGCCATGTTAAATACGACGAAGAACTGGTCGAAGCGGTTCGAAACCAGGCTTACTTCGTTCAGTGCAAAATCGTTCTCCTCCATCGGATTTAACCTGTGCAGGTTACGCATTATTCCTTCCAACTCTGCCACAAACTTGCTGTTGTCAACATTTGGTTTGGCCTTTACACAAATGTTCTGGTTTCTGTCATGGTTTCTTACATCTATCATATAAAAAGATCTGACTGCCGGTATCTGAATATACTTATCCATCGATGTGCCAAACATATCCTGGCCTTTTCTTTCGTAAACGCCGATGATCCTGAATTTTGTACCCTGTATTTTTACGGTTTTATTCAGGGGATCAAGATCTGGGAAAAGCTGATCTGCAATATCTGAACCAATCAGGGTGACAGGCGCACCCGAACGCATCTCATTTTCAGTAAAATATCTTCCGCGTTCCACTTTTAAGTTCCAGACATCCAAAAGTCCGTAAGTAGTTGCCAGAATGATTGCATTGTCCAGTTTGTCGCTTCCCGATTGCACTGTTCTTGAAAAACCAAAGAAATAAACAACATTTTCCACCGTTTTTCCCCTCTTCAGAATTTCTTCGGCTTCTTCATACTCAGGAACCGGGCGATTCAGGTATCTCCACCACGGATATTCACTTTCTCCTTCAGGTGGCATCCACGGCCATTTCGTAATATAAACCATGTTGCTTCCCAGTCCTTCCACACTTTCGCGAATGAACTTTTCGAGCGAATCGATTACTGTAAAAACCGAAATAATTGCGAAAATTCCGATGGTAATGCCAAGCAGCGATAAAAATGTCCGTAATTTATTTACCCTAAGCGAGTTAAAAGCAAATGAAAAACTCTCGAATATTAATCTGATCAGCAACATTTAATGATTCTGTTTTGAAAGTAAAATTATAATATGTTTTATTAATCTTTTGTAAATCTTAATTTAAAACTTAACAACGCTTTTTTGTTTATTAGTTGTAAGTTTTTCAAAATGATTACAATGGAAAGTGCATCAGTTTAAAATAAATTTATGATTAAAGAAAAATATTAAACCTTATTTTTTTTGTACCTTATTCTGCATTGATTTTTTTATCTTTGCGCTCAAATTTCGAAAAAGGAATAAATGGCTGATACTAAAAAAATTAAGACTGCGTTGGTTTCGGTGTATCACAAGGAAAACCTCGACAGGATTATTCAAAAGCTGAATGATCTGAATGTTAAAATTTTAAGTACCGGTGGTACCAAAAGTTTTATCGAATCACTTGGAGTTGAAGTCACTTCTGTTGAAAGTCTTACCGGGTATCCGTCGATTCTTGGAGGCAGGGTTAAAACCCTGCACCCCAAAGTTTTCGGTGGAATTCTTTCGCGGCGCGATAACCAGGGCGATGTCAGCCAGTTAACTGAATACGATATTCCTGAAATCGATCTGGTGATTGTTGATCTTTATCCTTTTGAAGATACAGTTGCATCGGGTGCTGAAGATCAGGAAATCATTGAAAAGATTGATATCGGGGGGATTTCACTGATACGGGCAGCGGCTAAGAACTACAAAGATGTTGTAATAGTTCCTTCGCAAAAAGAGTATGTTCCATTACTCGATCTGTTGAATGAAAAGGGTGGAAACTTTACATTGGAAGATCGTAAATGGTTTGCCGGAAGGGCTTTTGCCGTTTCATCGCATTACGATGCTGCCATTTTCAGTTATTTCAATAACGGAACTGACGAAGGTACAGAAAGGATCAGCCTGAACAACGGAGCGGTTTTGCGTTACGGTGAAAATCCGCATCAGAAAGCAACATTCTTCAAATTTAAAAATTCGCCGCAGGAGATTTCGCTTGCAAATGCACGGGTACTCCAGGGTAAGGCGCTGTCGTACAATAATATGCTCGATGCTGACGCCGCATGGAAATCGGCCAGCGATGCTTACCATTCAGTCAGTCATATTAAAAATAAAGTTGCTGTTTCTGTAATTAAGCATTTGAATCCCTGTGGTCTGGCAGTTACGGGAAATATTCTCGAATCGCTTGAACTTGCATGGGAAGGTGATCCGATCAGCGCTTTTGGGAGCATTATTTGTTTTACCGACACTGTTACCAAAGAAGTTGCTGAATGGTTTGGAAGTAAATTCGTCGAAATAATAATTGCCCCTGAGTTTACTGATGATGCATTGAAAGTTTTTTCGGCAAAGAAAAACTTGCGTTTGTTGGAAACACCGGTGAAAAGTGAAATTACAGGAGAGAAATTATATCGTTCGATCAGCGGCGGAATGCTTGTACAGGACGAAGACGAAGGTTTGGACCAGCAATTTGAAACAGTAACCAAAAAGGCTTTCGATACTTCAAAAATCAATTTGGCAAAATTTGGAATTACGGCATGCAAGCACTTAAAAAGCAATGCAATAGCAGTGGTTACCGAAAATACAGACGGATCTTTCTGGCTGACAGGTGCAGGAATGGGGCAGCCCAATCGTCTGGATAGTTTGCGTCAGTTGACCATGCCACGGTTTAACATGAAAAATGGTTTGAGCATTGAAAATTCAGTGCTGATTTCGGATGCATTTTTCCCATTCCGCGACAGCATTGAGGCGGCCAACGAATATGGAGTTAAATACATTGTTGAACCCGGCGGTAGTATCCGCGACAATGAGGTAATTGAGGCATGCAACGAATTTGGCATTGCCATGATATTTACCGGAAGAAGACATTTTAAACATTAAATACAGAACATCTTTTTTAAGATCAGATAATCAGTAATTCAAATGGGACTATTTTCATTTTTAACGCAGGAGATTGCTATTGACCTTGGAACTGCCAACACAATTATTATTCATAACGATAAGATTGTTGTTGACGAACCCTCAATTGTTGCCATCGATCTGAAAACAGAAAAAATGGTGGCAATCGGTGAAAAGGCAAGGCAAATGCAGGGGAAGACACACGCAAACCTGAAAACCATCAGGCCTTTGCGTGATGGAGTGATTGCCGATTTTAACGCGGCTGAGCAAATGATCAGGGGGATGATAAAAATGATAAATCCCAAGCCGAAATTATTTTCTCCGGCACTTAAAATGGTTATTTGTATTCCGTCAGGAAGCACCGAGGTTGAAATCCGTGCGGTTCGTGACTCTTCAGAACACGCCGGCGGACGCGAAGTTTACATGATTTACGAACCTCTTGCTGCAGCCATTGGAATTGGTCTTGATGTGGAAGCGCCTGAAGGGAATATGGTTGTTGATATTGGTGGCGGAACCACCGAGATTGCTGTTATTTCACTCGGAGGCATTGTAACCAATAAATCGATCAGAATTGCAGGCGACGATTTGACCGCCGACATTATGGAATACATGCGTCACCAGCACAATATTAAGATTGGTGAACGTACTGCAGAGGAAATTAAAATTCATGTAGGTTCGGCATTGTCGCAACTGAAAGACCCGCCACCCGATTATGTGGTTCAGGGACCAAACCAGATGACTGCTTTGCCAATCGAGGTTCCGGTTTCATACCAGGAAATTGCACATTGTCTCGAAAAATCGATTTCAAAAATAGAAACTGCAGTATTGAGCGCACTCGAACAAACACCTCCGGAACTGTATGCCGATATTGTTGCCAAAGGAATCTGGCTTGCAGGTGGGGGCGCCCTATTGAAAGGATTGGATAAGAGGCTGACCGATAAAATCGGAATCACATTTCATATTGCCGAAGATCCACTGAGAGCCGTTGTACGCGGAACCGGGATAGCACTGAAGAACGTTGATAATTTCTCATTCCTGATCAGATAATCGGTCAGGAATTTTCTCTTATAAACAATGAGAGGTCTGCTGAGGTTTTTATTAAAGAATTATGCATTTCTTCTTTTTTTACTATTAGAAGTAATTTCGTTTATCTTAATATATAACTTCAACAGCTATCAGAAAGCAAAATACCTGAATTCTTCGAACAAGGTAACAGCTTCTATTTATAATTCATTCAATGCTGTCGGGAGTTATTTCAGCCTTGCATCTGTAAACCGGAAACTGGCGAAGGAAAATGCAATGCTGAAATCATTGATCAGCGATTTGCCTTATGTAAGGGTGACTCCGTATTCGGTAGTTTTGAAAGCTGAGGTGACAGACTCGGTGTACAGGTTTATTTCTGCAAAAGTCATCAACAATTCGGTCGATAAACAGGATAATTACATCACCCTGAACAAAGGGCGCAAACATGGGGTCAAACCCGACCAGGGAATCATTAATTCTGATGGAATTGTGGGAGTTGTAACGCAGGTTTCCGAATCGTTTTCGCTGGGTTTCTCGGTATTGAACAAGCGTTGGGGAGCTTCGGCAAAATTGAAAAAGAGCGGCACATTTGGTCCGCTTGCCTGGGATGGATCAGATCCAAGATACGCCAATTTAACTGGGATTCCTTTTCATGTTGAAATCGCTGTTGGCGATACAGTGGTTACAAGCAGTTATTCTTCGGTGTTCCCAGAAGGAATTATGATCGGAACCATTGAATCTTTTGATCAGCCGCCGGGCGACAATTATTATAATATTGTTGTTAAACTTGCAGTCGATTTCAGGGCACTGTCGTATGTTGACATAGTTGAAAATTTGAAAAAAGATGAAATAAAAGCACTGGAAAACAGGATAACCAGATGATCAGATTAATATTAAAATATACCGTAATGTTTGTATCACTGGTTTTGGTGCAGGTTTTGATTTTTAACCAGGTGCAATTCAGTGGTTTTTTCAATCCGTACATCTATATTTTGTTTATTATTCTGCTCCCTCTGAGCACCCCGCGGTATGTAATTTTAATTCTTGCATTTTTATTAGGTCTGATAATCGATATTTTTTCCAACAGTCTGGGTATCCATTCTGCTGCATCAGTTTTTATAGCCTACCTGAGACCATTGGTTATCAGGCTGACTTCAAACCGGGAGGATGACAAAAACGATTATCCGGGATTACACCAGAACAAACCGGCCTGGTTTGTCACTTTCGTAGCAATTATGGTTGTGATGCACCATTTGATTCTTTTTTACCTCGAGGTTTACACATTCTCAAATTTCTTTAATACTTTGTACAGGGTAATCCTGAGTTCATTATTTTCGATTGTTATAATTGTTTTAAGTCAGTTTTTGGTTTTCAGGGAATAATCAGTTAAAACGTGGACATTTTTTCGCGGCGAAAATATTATGTTACGGCAATCTTTCTTGCAGCATGCGGGATATTCATTATCAAGTTGTTCGGATTGCAGGTGCTGAATTCAAAATACAAGGTTTCGGCAACAAATAACGTTTTGCGCGAAATTGTTCAGTTCCCTGCCCGCGGATTGATTTACGACCGGAAAGGCAAACTGATGGTATTCAATAAACCTGCATACGATTTGCTCGTTACCCCGCGTGAAGTGGAACGATTCGATACACTGGCTTTTTGCAGGTTAGTTGATATTTCGAAAGAAGATTTGATTGCCGGCATTCAGAAAGCCAGGGAATATTCATCGTATAAACCTTCTGTTTTAATTAAACAGATACCGCCTGAAAGTTTTGCTTACCTGCAAGAACAGCTTTATAAATTTAAAGGCTTTCACACACAGTCGAGAACCCTGCGCGAATATGCATTTCCATCGGCTGCTCATGTGCTGGGTTATGTAAGCGAAGTAAATGATGCCGACATTCAGAAAGACGATTATTATAAACCGGGAGATTACATTGGTGCCAGCGGAATTGAAAAAACTTACGAGAAACAGCTTCGGGGGATCAAAGGAATAAAAAAGCAGATGGTTGATGTGCATAACAGGATTCAGGGAAGCTACCAGAATGGCGCTGAGGATATTTCTGCAAAAATCGGAAACGATCTGATTTCCACACTCGATGCTGATTTACAACTTTACGCTGAGCAACTTTTTAAAAATAAAAAAGGGGCAATGGTGGCGATTGAACCTTCAACGGGAGAAGTTCTTGCGCTGCTGAGTGCACCAACGTACGATCCCAGTCTTTTAGTGGGACGTGTGCGGAGCACCAATTACAACATTCTTCTTGAAGATTCTTTAAAACCTTTGTTTAACAGGGCGACTCAGGCAAAATATCCGCCGGGATCAACATTTAAAATTATCAACACTCTTGTGGGGCTTGAGATTGGTGCTATAACCCCGGTCACCCGTTTCAGTTGTAGCGGTAAGGCATCCTCACCGATAAAATGCACTCACAACCATGTTTCTCCTTTAACTGTTTCTGAAGCTATCCGTGAGTCGTGCAATTCGTTTTTATGGAATACTTTTCGTTCGATAATAAATAAACTTCGTTCACCTGAAGAAGGATTTAAAAACTGGCGCAATTATGTTGAAGGTTTTGGAATAGGGAAGATAATCAGCGATGATTTTCCAAATGCACTCTCAGGTGATTTGCCAACCGCCGGGCAGTACGACAAACTGTATGGTAAAGGTGGCTGGAACGCACTGACCATTCGTTCTCTCGCAATCGGGCAGGGCGAACTTGGTGCAACGCCGCTTCAAATGGCCAATGTGGCAGCAATTGTGGCAAACCGGGGATTTTATTATCCCCCGCACCTGGTAAGAGAAGTTAAGAATGATACCATTCACCAGAGTGTCAAACAAAAAATTAACTCGAAAATTTCGCCCGGAACATTTGAACCGATAATTGCAGGAATGCAGCAGGTAACCGAAGGAAATCTGGCTCAGATGATTAAAATTCCGGGTATTGACTGGTGCGGAAAAACGGGAACTGTTCAGAACAATTCGGGATCTGATCATTCGGTTTTTACAGGTTTTGCACCAAGGGATAATCCGAAAATTGCCGTTTTTGTGTATGTTGAGAATGGTGGGTGGGGAACCCGTTATGCAGCGCCAATTGGCGGTTTAATTATTGAAAAATATTTGAACGATACCATTGCCGCCAACAAAAAATGGGTGGAACAGAAAATGATGGAAGCTAATTTATTAAACCCGAATCAGCCTAAATAGTATGCCAAAAAGAAACAGCCCTTGGGCAAATATCGATTGGGTCACGGTTTCGCTTTTTCTGGTACTGATGCTTCTGGGATGGCTGAATATTTATGCATCGGTTTTTGACCAGGAACACCAAAGTATTTTCGATACTTCGCAGCGCTACGGAAAACAGTTGATCTGGATTGGTGCAGCTCTTGTTATCGGTTTTTTTATTCTTGTTATCGAATCTAATTTTTATGTTTTCTTTTCATACATAATTTACGGTGTTGTTATTTTTCTTCTGATTCTGGTTCTTCTCGCCGGTACACTGATCAACGGCCAGAGAGCCTGGTTTATGTTCGGTTCGTTTGGTTTTCAGCCTTCCGAATTCAGTAAGTTTGCCACCGGTCTGGCGCTGGCAAGTTACATGAATGTTCTTGGTTTTAAATTGCAGCAGTTCAAATCGCTGCTGGTGGTTTCACTGATTATTCTCGTTCCGGCAATTTTAATTCTGATGCAAAACGACACCGGGTCTGCACTTGTTTACATTTCTTTTGTACTGGTTTTGTATCGTGAAGGTCTTTCAGGGATTGTATTATTTTTCGGGTCGCTGCTGATTTTACTGTTCATTCTGGCGCTGGTTATTTCGAACCTCTCTTTATCGCTGACGCTTCTGGTAGTGGTTTTAATCGCTTTTTATGCCATCAATACCAGATACAAACAGTATTGGAAAATACCGGCTTTTTATGCAATTGCTGTATTGCCGCTTTTGCTGATAAACCTGATTATTGGAAACAGGTTTTTAATTTCGGATGTAATTTCCTTCGGGTCGGTTTTGGGCACCCTCGCTGTTCTTTTGTACAGTTATCGAAAGAAATTATCGAATTATATTACCATTTCATTGATATTCCTTGGTTCTGTGTTTTTTACTTTTTCTGTCGATTATGTATTTAATAATGTACTGGGGCAACATCAGCAGGACAGAATAAACGAACTTCTTGGAATTCAATCTGATCCGCTTGGTGCAGGGTACAACGTAAATCAAAGCAAAATTGCAATCGGATCGGGTGGATTCTGGGGAAAAGGTTTTTTGCAGGGTACACAAACCAAGTTCAATTTTGTGCCCGAACAAAGCACCGACTTTATTTTTTGCACTGTTGGCGAAGAGTGGGGTTTTGTTGGTTCCACGGTTGTAATAGGTCTTTTTATGTTGCTTTTTTACCGTCTGATTTGGCTCGCCGAAAGGCAGCGATCGGGTTTTTCAAGGATTTACGGCTATTCGGTTGCGGTAATTCTGTTTTTCCATTTCTTTGTAAACATCGGGATGACAATCGGTATTATGCCTGTAATCGGTATTCCTCTGCCATTTTTCAGTTACGGCGGTTCGTCGCTGTGGTCGTTTACAATTCTGCTTTTTATTTTCCTCAGGCTCGATGCAAGCCGTTACGAGAAGTTTTGATATTTATCAAACCTGATTAAAATGGTGATTTTTAAGCTGATGGTGGTGTATCTCAGTGATGAAAGTAATCATATCCGACATGAAAATCCTGAAATTCTGATCGAAACTTTTATTGTTGGTCAGAATGGTTTGTGTAACAAAATCAGGATTGGCAGGGAGTGAGGTGTATTTGCTCATCACAGTTAAAGCCTCAACAATCCCGGTTACCGACGCGTAAGATTCAAGCCTCCGGTTTTGAATCAGAAAAGGCAGAAACCCCTGTACCCTGAATGGTAAATGCCTGAAGTTTTGTAAAAGTACAGCGTGCGACCGTTTTGCAAAAGTCCTTAAAGTAACATCAGAATAATCGTTCCAGTTTTTCGCCAGATAATGATCATATAAAAAATCGACAACAATGCCCGAGTAAAGCCCGAACTGTTCACGAAATACCGATTTTGCCTCCCTGAATTTTTGATGTTTGTCGGTGAAAGAGTCAATTTGCCGATGCATTAAAATTCCCTTTCCGATATCAACAGGATACTTTGTCCAGTTACTTCCTTTAACAAAATCGCCAATGAAATTGCCAACCATGATTTGTTCGTCGGTACCCGATAAAAACAGATGAGCAAGAAAATTCATTAATATATTTTTCAAAAAAAACGATTTAAAATCAAATTTGTTTGACTTTAACAGGATATAAATAAATCAGGTAATATTTGTAATTGTTAAAGTGCACAATTTGAGGATGATGGGAAGATTTTTTATTGAAAACAATGTGAATAAAAAAACTCTTTTTAAACCAAATTATCCTTCGTATTTAACCTGAATCATTTTTATAATTTTTATTTTTGACGCTTCAAAAATAGTTGAATGAATAAAAGGGTTGTAGCATTTGGCGAGGTTGTCTGGGATATTCTGCCCAATGGAAAAGTGCTTGGGGGAACACCTTCGAACCTGGTGTACCGGTTTAACTCATTTAATGAACAAGGTTTTTTATTGTCGCGGATTGGTGATGATGATCTGGGAAATGAGACGCTTGAAAAACTGAAGGAGCTTAATATTTCGGATGAAAATGTACAGATTGACGGAGAATTTCCAACGGGGACCGTTCATATCACATTCGAAAATGAATACGAACCACGTTATATTGTTACACCTGATGTTGCTTTCGACCACATTGAATTTACCGCCGAAGCCCTGAAACTGGTGAGAGACGCGCATTGCCTTTTTTATGGTTTGTTGCCGCAACGTTTCGGGATTTCGAAAAATACTTTGAGAGAGCTGATTAAAGAATCGCCCGATTCAATTCATTTTTTCGATTTAAAGCTATTTGAGCATTTTTTCAATGTCAATGTGGTTCAGAACTTGCTTTTCAGCTCAAATATTGTTCGTATCAAGGAAAAAGAGATTGGTTTTTTAAGCCGCGAGTTAAAACTGAATGGCAGCGATCTGACAGAATTCAGTTTCGAACTTTCAGGTAAATATGATATTGATATAATTCTGATTACCCGTGGACAGAATGGTGTTTTTGCTTTCCACAAAAAGAAAGGGGCATTTCATGACGCGGGATACCAGATTGAGGCAGTGGACAATATCGGCTCGGGAATGGCTTTTTGTGCGGGATTTTTACTTTACTACCTTAACCGGAAATCAATTCAACAGGCGCTGAATTTCGGGAATGCAGCGGGAGCTTTGAATACAACAAAACGCGGTGCAACAATGTATTTTAATAAAAAGGATGTACTTGATTTTATGAAAAATACACCTCAAAACCAGTTGCTATAAAAAGATTTTCAAATTAAAAAATACTTTAAAACATCTTTATTCCGGTAACCAAAACGTCCGTTTTTCTGTTAAAATTAAAAAAACGTCATGAAACGGACAACAAAGGAAATTACTGCATTATTGATTGACAGGTTGTGGAATCAATATGTTGAGAGAGTGGAGTATGCAAGAAAATATACCGGACTGGTAGCTGAAAAAGGTGGAAAAACAGTAATCGATCACATTGCATTCCGTACGTTTAATACGCACACAGGCGAACAGCCGGAAGGGATACGGGCCATTAAACACATCCTGAATTATCTGGAGTACAAACCTGTTACAAAGTACAAGTTTGCAAAAAAGATGTTGAATGCGGTTCATTTTGAACATCCCGATGAAACTTTTCCGAAAATTTTTGTCAGTCAGCTTGAAGTGAATGAATTACCCGGCTGGGCTCAGAATGCCATCAATAACACCGTGCACAATACTTCTTATCTGCTGTCGAACAGAAGTTTAGAGCTGCTTGGCATTCTGAAGGAAAACGGGATTTTGCCTGTTGAAGCTGCTGAATATCTGGTTGATGACCTTGTTCAGTATTTTCGTCGTCCGTGGAATATTCCGGTAAAAGAAGATCTTCTGAAAATAAACGACATTTCTCAGTTTGGAGCCTGGGTTTTATTACATGGAAATTCTGTGAATCATTTTGCTGTTTCGTTTAATGATCAGAATGTCAGCGAATGGCCTGATATGGAAACTACGTGTAATGCACTATCTGATGAGGGAATTCCGATGAAAGAAAAAATCGAAGGAGAATCGGGAAGCAAACTCCGCCAGTCGGCTACACAGGCAGTGAAAGAAGACGTGACAGTGAAAGGCGACAGCGGTTTTGAGAAAATGAAATGGACTTATGCATACTTTGAACTGACCCAAAGAAATTTTGTGGAAGAAAACGGCGTCAGGAAATTGTTTTCTGGATTTTTGGGAGAACAGGCGACACATCTTTTCGAGATGACTCAAACCCACGATAATTAATACACTTTTGGAATGTAGGTAACTTCGTTGAGCGGAGGCCTGATGTACCCTTTGTTTTCATTTCTTGGCGGTAATTCAATCGGGCCGGGAGTAAGGTCCTGATAAGAAATCATCGAGAGTAAGTGATGAATGCAATTCAGCCGCGAAACTTTTTTATTGTCGGCATCGACCATATACCATGGACATATTTTAGTGTCGGTGTAAGCAAACATTTCATCTTTTGCTTTTGAGAATTCAACATATTGTTTGCGCGATTCCATATCCATCGGGCTAAGTTTCCACCGTTTTGTAGGGTTCTTAATCCTCGCATTGAACCTTTTTTCCTGTTCTTTTTCACTTACTGAAAACCAGTATTTTATTAAAATAATTCCGGAGTGAATCAACATTCTTTCGAAATTCGGGCAGGCACGCAAAAAATCCCAGTATTCTTCGTTTGTGCAGAAACCCATCACTTTCTCAACACCTGCACGGTTGTACCAGCTGCGGTCGAACAAAACTATTTCGCCGGCTGCGGGTAAATGTGCAACATATCGCTGAAAATACCACTGTGTTTTTTCACGTTCGGTTGGCGTTCCGAGCGCAACCACCCGGCAAATACGGGGATTCAGCACCTGAATAATCCGCTTGATTGCACCGCCTTTCCCTGCTGCATCTCTGCCTTCAAAAATCACTACAACTTTAAGTTTCTCCTGTTTAATCCATTCCTGAAGTTTTATTAGCTCAAGTTGTAAGTTTTTCAATTCTTTTTTATAGAATTTCTTTGAAACTTTTTTCCCGGGATCAGGTTTCAGATCAGGTTCTTCCATATTGAAATTACTTTAGTTTGTAATCAGAATCCGGTACGGCTCTTTAAAAATACTAAAAATCAGATCATAAATACATAACGTGGGAACTTTACAGATGAAAATATTTTACAGACGAAATTGATCAAACAAGCAGGTACGCCCCAAAAAGTGTGTTTTCAGTGGCATCGGTCAGAGGGAAAAATCCTGACCATATTTTATCGTGTTGAATTTTCAGGGGATACTTTACCTCCATTTCTTTGCAAAATTCATTAAAAGAAATCGCCGGGCGATAGTAAATGCTGAAAATCCCGTGTTTATTCTTACCAATGATTTTTTCAAGTTGTAATGAAAGCAATCCCATTGTTTGTCGTACATTGATTTCAAGGCAGGGATTGATTTTCAGGTTGTTTTTTTCATCGGAATAAATCAGTGTGTCCACTCCAAAAAAACCTTCATAAAACATTGCCATTTCACCCGATTCGATTGTATCGACAAGCAATTCAGGGATTTCGCGATTTACCTTTCCGGCAAAATCAGATACTTGTTTTTCAATCGTACCGGGCAATCCGTTTAACCGGTTCCCTTCATACTGACCTTTGTTATTTGTGTAGAAATTGCTGATTCCCAAAAATTTCACCCTCGTTTTCTTTAGCTCAAACTGAAAAGCAAGATCGAGAACTTTGTTTAATAAAGGTTCGGCAATTACATACCCCTGTTCATTAATAACTCCTGTAATTTTTTCCCAAACCTTTTGATGTACAGGAACTTTGGTAATCGGTTGCAAACCTCTGCCCGAACTGCTCCATGGGGCTTTTAACATTAATTTTCCCCATTTACTGATCAGCTTTTCCAATTCTTCGCGGGTAGTACAGATTTGTGGTAACAGTTTTCCGGGCAGCAGATAATCAACTTTGGCAGTTGCCAAAATTTGTTTTAACACACCTGCCGCAAATTTGCGCGAAGTGATTTCCCGGTGTTTTGGGTTCCAGTTAAAAACAGGAGAGCATTTAAACTCATCGGAGCAGGATTCTTTAAAAGGTGTGAGAAACTTGTGTGCAGACGGGCTCCAACCCCATGGAAGCAATTTGTTTTTTTGAATGTCAATAAAATATCGATTTTTTACTGCTTCCTTTTTTAAGATGAAATTCGGAATTTCAATATCGAATTGTTTTAATTTCGAAATAAATTGGAAAGAGGGTATTTTTTCAGCCAGAACATAATCCTTTTCATGAGCAAGAAACAATTGCAGAGCAGATAAATCAGATTCCATTTTCGTTAACAACCTGTTAGGCTGCCAGTTGTCGCTGTCATTCGCAATGGCGTACTCGCAGGTGGGATTGAATAAATATATGTCAGGATGAATTCCGGTCATTTTTATAAAATCAGGTACATTTAAAGAATTCCACGTTGTAAGCAAACTTAAAAATACCTGTTATTATGTGAAACTTTGGTTTGATTGATTAAATATTTTGTCGTTTATTTTTGCAGTAAGTCATTTTAAAGCTCTTTATATTTTCAATTTGAAGCTAACTTTTGAACTTCAGTGGGAGGCTCAAGCAGAACCAAATCGCCTTCTTTTAATCCTTCCTCCACCAATACCGACTCTTCATTCTCAAAACCGGTTTTAATGAGTTGTCTGGTATTGGTTTCTCCTTTTTTAAGATAAACATATTTCAGTCCGTCTTCCTTAAAAACGGAAATAAGCGGTATTGAAATTGCGTTTTCCTTTTTTGCGAGAATAATATCATTGTTGCTGTTCATTGCCGGTTTCAATCCTTCATCGGTTTTGTCGAGATGAATGACAACTTTAAACACTTTCATATCAAAGTCTTTGTGGTCCTCGCCAACACGGGCAATTGATTTTATGCTGCCCATGATCATCACATTTTCAAGGGCATCAAAAGTTACCCGAACACTGTCTCCTGTTTTTATTTTTGCAATGTCAATTTCCTTCACATAAATTTCAGAAATTACCTTCGACATGTCGGGGAGTGTCGCAATGGGCGGGGCAAATTCATAGGTTGATATCTCGTCATCTTTGCTGTACTTTTTACCATCCCAGCCTTTGCCGAAAATAACAATACCATCATCGGGAGCAGTGATCCGGGCGGCAGCCATCGCCTGTTGAAACTTTTCGATCCTTTCCTGCCTTTTTTCAACCCATTCCGCTGAGCGGCCAACCCTCATTTTAAGTTTGTTTTTCTCGAGTGTATAATCGCGCTGTTTTTTTGCAATGGCGTTTTCTGCTTTCTGATATAACATTTTTGTTTTTCGCTGATAGGCTTCCGATTCGTATTTCGATTGTTCGAGATCAATTTTGTTGTATTCCAGGTCGAGCATTGCATTTTTGATATCTTCACGCATATTTGTCAATGTAACAGCACTGTCGATTTTTGCATTGTTCAGATCTGCCATTTCCTTTTCCAGATTTTGCTGTTCTTCACGCATTCCGGCCATGATCTGGCTTGCATCGAGCTGAATAATAAAATCCCCTTTTTTTACATTTTTCCCATCCTGGGCAAGATCAATTATTTTTAGTTGCCATAAACGCAGGTCGCGATCTCCAATAATTTTGGGCGCCCTGATTACTGTGGCATTCAGGCCATTTATTTCACCTTTGCATGAAAGAACTGCTTCAAATTTCCCTTTTTTTACCTCGTAGTATTTTTCAGTTTTTACAGTTCTGAAGGTTAAAAAGATAATAACGACAACTGTAATAACAACAACAATGCTTCCCCCGATAATTATATATTTTCTTTTTCCTGTCATAGCTTATTTTTCAAGTATTTTATCGTAGTTGACAGAAAGAGGAGTATTGCTTTCGAAATCGAAAAGAGTCAGACTCCGAATCCTGAAATAGGAAGTCCAGTATTCACGAAGGCGGTTCAGGTACGAAATCCGTGCATTTTCCTGGTCAGTACTTGCAATATTCAGGTTTACAATATTTATTTTACCAATCAGGAAACGCTGAAACGAAACATTGTATCCCAATTGAGCAACAGTATCGGCTTTTGCGGCATTATTCACCTGTTTAGCCTGCAGATTAAATTCAAGCACACTTTGTACAACATCCATTTCAAAATCGATTCTTTCCTGTTTTATGGTTGCCAGTGCCACTTCACGATTTGATTTTGCCATCGAAACACGTCCTTTTGATCTGCCCCAGTCGGCAATAGGTATGTTTAATCCTACACTGAAACGCTGGCTTTTATCGGGTTGACCGTAAACATCGGTAAATTCTTCCGACGACCGGCTCAATCCGTACATCGCAAAAACCGATGTGTTCAGTCCGGTTTCCGATTTTATCCGTTTTACATTTTGATCCTGCTCTAAAATCTGCTGCTGATGGTTTATCATTTCCGGATTGTTCTGGATTGCCTGTGTAAGCGCAATATCCGAATTGATCTGAAGTTCAGGGATTTCGCTGGGAATTATACATTCGATGTTAAGACTCTTTTCCATCCCTAAAAACGAATTCAAACTCGACTGCGCCCTTTTTTCTTCAAGCTGGGCCATGCTTAAAGCCTGTTCTGCATTTAACAGCCTGAGCTCAAGATTTAATAATTCATCCTGTGTTATCGTCCCGACCTGAAATCTTCCTTTTCCGATCTGGTAGATTGTATCGGCATTTGCGTAGTTTTTTTCAGCAATTCCCTTTTGAATCTGGGCAGTGATCAATTGAAAAAACTGAAGTGTCGATTTTATTCTCAGGTCTTCGGCATTCTGGATGAATTCCTTTTTTGCCTTATCAAATTTTACCGGTTCAATTTTCGATTTCCATTTTAATTCGTTGTACCCGTTCAATTCCTGCTGATATCCGATACTGAAAGGGGATGCAGAGTAGGAAGTGCTTTGATCTCCTCCAAGATTTTTTACCATTGCAAGATCCGACCTCAGAAAAATCTGTCCGCCGGTAAATCCGATATTTTGATTGGCTGTTACCGAAATGTCTGAATTCAGATATTCTCTCAACCTGTATTCGTCCTGGTTGGTTTCGAAATTATATTCTTTTTTCAGATAGCGGTTATAATCAATCGGATTGGTACTCAGTGAAATACCAGGAAGTCTTTCTGCCTGGTAAAACCTGTATTCCCAGTAACTTGCCAGATACATGTTTTTGTTTCTGAATGCATCGATTGACTGGCTTGTGGCAATCCGAATCACGTCGTCAAGGCTGAGCCTTCTTTTTTCCTGTGAGAATGAACTGAATGAAATGATTATGGCAATAAAAAGGATAGCAGTTTTTTTCATCTGATTCTGGTTTAATTGTTTTATGAACGTAAAGAAACTACAGGATCATTTTCAGAAGCTTTCCGGGCAGGAAGATAACCAAAAGTGATACCCACAACCATTGAAACTCCGAATGCAATAAAAATGCTGAAGAAGGAAACAATGGTTTTAATGTCGAAAACAGCAGTAATAATTTTTGAAAGAACCACACCGAGGATAATCCCAATGATACCTCCGGTTAAGCTGATGAGGGTTGATTCGGCAAGAAACTGGGCGATAATGTCCTTTTGTTTAGCACCAACTGCCTGTCTTATCCCAATCTCCCTTATCCGTTCCAAAACCGAAGCCAGCATGATATTCATAATGCCAATTCCGCCTACAATCAGCGAAATACCTGCAATAGCACCCAAAACGATGTTAAAAATATTTTTTGTTTTCTGCTGTTGTTTTAATAATAGTTCGGGTATGGTAACTTCAAAATCATAAAGTTCCGAATGTCTTCGTAAAAGCATCCGTTTAATAAGATTTGCGGATTGATTTAGTTGCTCCGTTTCCTTTACCTGTACTACAATTTTATCCAGCTGGTTTAGGTTAGGATCTGAATCTCCCGTATCTTCTTTCTGTTCAACACCACCAATGAAAATTACAACACCGCCACCTCCCCCTGAACGCTGGTTTGCTTTTGCAATTTCATCGGCGCGCAGTAATGCACGGTTTTTAAACCTGAGCAACATGGTTTGCACAGGTATAAAAATTTTATTGTCCGAACTGCTGATTCCAAGTTCATCCGAAGCGGATGCAGTGAAATCACGTTGTTCAATTACACCAATTATTTTAAGCCATATCTGCCCGCATTTAATGTACTTTCCAACGGGATTTTCCTGCCTGAAAAACACAGTTTTTATATTGTTCCCAATCACACAAACCGGCAGGCCTTTTTCCGACTGGAGTTGATTAAACCTGTTACCTGCGGCCAGTTGCATATTGAATAAATCGAAATAGCTGTTTTCAATTCCTTCAAGAACCACGGGTTTGCTGATTCCATCGAGCAAGGCAGAGTAGTTAAACGAAATGACCGGTGAAATTCTTTCGATGGTGGGTAAAACCTGTTGAATCGCTTCAACATCGTGAAGTGTCAGTCCTTTGGAGAATTTTTTAGCTCCCGGTTTCCCGTTTTCAATGTTCTTATCATTCTTATTTCCTTCGGTTACTGTAAGGCTGCTTGGCGTTATTACAATATTGTTGACTCCCACAAGTTTTATCTGTTCAAGTATTTCCTGTTCAGCGCCATTCCCGATGGCAAGCATGCTGATTACCGCTGCGACACCAAAAATAATTCCCAAAGCAGTTAAAATCGACTTTAACCTGTTGGCGAAAATTGCTTCAACTGCAATCTGAATATCGTGCAAATATCTTTTAATAAACATTCTATTTGGGTATTAATGTTATTTTGTGATAATTGATGTTGCTGAAACCACAGGCGTCTGAACTCCCGCCGGAAGTTCTGCGGGTTTTTGTTCCAACTGCCTCTTTTTCTCCTCTTCTGCTTTTCTGACTTTTTCTTCTTCTTTTTTGCGGATAATATCGTTGTAAATATCAATTCCTGTAAGTGAGTAACTTTCAGCATCTTCGGGTTCAGTCAGGTAAATTTGCTGTCCTTCAGTCAATCCTTGTCTCACGATCACAAAATTTTCGTTTTCCTCTCCCGTTTCAATAATCTGTATTGTTTTTTTCCCGTCAGCCAGGTACACAAACGACATGCTGTCGTTGCTGAAAACCGTTTCGATCGGAATAAACAGTGTATCTTCAAGCGAATTGGTCAGAATCGTGTTACTGGTTGTCATGGCAGGTTTTAATTCCGGGTCAGAACCGTTTACTTTGATTTTTATCTCGAAAACTTTTGCATCGCTGTTAGGCATCAATTGTCCCATGTTGGCCACAGAAACCACTTCTCCCGAAAGCACTTTTTCAGGAAAGGCATCAATTCCTATTCTTACTTTCTGCCCTTTTTTTATCAGTGCGATATCAATTTCGTTGATAAAGGTCTTAGTCACAATATTATTCATATTCGGGAAAGTTGCAATAATCGGGCTCCATTGCGAAACTTGTGAACCTGTTTTAACTGTGCCACCGTATGGATATTGATAATACGAAATTATACCTGAACGCGGTGACCGGATCACTAATGATTCCATCAGTTCATTCAGGGCATCAACCCTTTCGCGCATCTGCTTGTAGTTAATAAATCTGCGGGTAACCTTGTTGGTTTCCTGTTGGGTAACAAGTTCGTATGAAGCTTTTACCTGTTCCAGTTTACGCCGGGCTTTGTCGAGGTCCATTTCCACTTTTCTTCTGACGGAAGGAGCTTCATAAGCCGATTCCTGCACCGAAATCTCTTTTTCTTCAAGGTCTAACCTTGCATTCACAATCTGGTCGCGTTGGTTACTCAGGGTCAGATTCGAATCTATTTTGCTGTCTTCATATTCCGAGAGTGCTTTTTCCAAATCATCAAGCGCCAGTTTTCTTTGTTCTTCAACAGCCTGGTGATCAAGGGTTGCCACATAAGCTCCCGAGTCAACAAAAGTTCCCTCTTCCACAAGATCAGTGATGGTAAGATACGATATCCGGGTTTGCCTGTCTTTCATTTTCTCAGGAATCAGAATGTTATCAGAATTTTCCGATTCAAGTTGACCGGTTGAATACACCAGAATTTCAAATGGCCCGCGGGTAACTGTTGCAGTTAATAAGGTGGATTCTTTTTCGTGGCCGGTAAAAACAAATAATGAAATGATGAGAATAAGAATAATTGCTGAAATTGCTATCCAAAGTTTGTTGTTCATGGTTTTTTCATTGGTTAATAGATGGATTCTGTTTAACAAAAACTGTACCTTGTTTTACAACGAAAAGTACTTGATTTTATTTGAGAAATAATGTTAAATAAACCTTATTTGTGTTAACATTCAGCGCTTTAATCTTGTTTTCTGAATCAGATTTGAGGGAAAATAAATTTTTCTGACAATTACTGAAGGAAAGAATTAAACAACCGGAGGTTTTCCGGAGAATGATTTTTTTAAAAAATTGGCCTGAGCCAGTGTCATCAGTAAAACTCCTGCAACTGTAATCATACCGCCGGTTAATTGGTGGGTGGCAGGCAGTGTGCCGAAAAACAAGTACGAAACCAGCAAAACCACAATTCCTTTCAGACTTTGGATAACAGAAGATTTAGAAACCTCAATGTATTTAAATGAATGGTAAACGGTGAGAATAGCAATAAATTCGAGCAAAGCGCCAATCAACGTGTTTTTTATCACTGCCTCTGAGTACGTTGTATTTTCACCTAGAACAAAAATCATGATAAACGAAAACAGTAGGAGCCAGAAAGAGCGGTTCAGGTTCAGAATTTCGGGACTGAGTTTCCTGACTTGTGTTTTCACAACCAACGTGCCCGTGGCAGCGAAAATGGCATTGAAAAACACCACGCCGGTTCCTTCAATAAAAAAGGTTTTCAATGTGGTGCCGCCACTGTAACTGATGACAAAAGCGCCGGCAAACGCCAGAAATCCACCAAAAATTTCAACAGCCGAAAACTTTTCATTCAGAATAAAAATACCTCCCAGCAAAACCATTACCGGGTAAAGATTCCCTAAAAAAGAGGTGACCGCCGGATTGGGAATAATGTGAATGGAAAGAAAGAAAAGCGTGGTGGTGGCAATTTCAAGTCCGCCCAAAGTGAGCAATACATAAACCTGTTTGCGTGTGAGATGTGCCAGTTGTCCCAACTTTTTTGAAAACAAAGCATACACAAAACAAAGTAAGGTTACCACCAGGTACCACAGGCTTCCGAAATGTGCCATCGGTATTTCGTTTAACGCAGCCTTGCTGAAAATGTAAACGTTTGAAAAAGTAACAGTGGCAACCAGTGCAAAAAAGTAACCTTTCAAAATATTGGTTTTCATGTCCCGAAATTTGCGGCTAAAGTAGAAAAAAGTAAAAAACATTTACCTTAAACCAATCTTAACCTTTGTCTGACTTCAATCTGAAATTATCTTATTCGATTATCTTTGCGTAAAACAATCGGAAAACGGTTTCGGACTTCCATCTTCGGACTTCCGTCTTCGGACTTCCGTCTAAAAACTTTACGACATGTTACCAAAGATAAATCCGATGGAAACAAAGGCCTGGAACAGGCTTGAAGAATACCATTTCAGTTTTGAAGACACACACCTGAAAGAGCTTTTTGCTGCTGATCCTGAAAGGTTTAAGAAGTATTCACTGAACTTTGAAGACATTCTTGTTGACTACTCCAAAAACCTGGTTGACGACGAAATCATGCAGTCGCTGTTCGAACTGGCTGAAGAATGTGGTTTGAAAGAGGCCACCGAAAGTATGTTTACAGGGCAGAAAATCAATGCCACGGAAGACCGTGCTGTTTTGCACGTGGCATTGCGCAACCGCAGCAACACCCCGATAGTTGTTGACGGTGAAGATGTGATGCCCGAAGTGAACGCAGTGCTGGAACAGATGAAAGCTTTTTCGGAAGAAGTGATTTCAGAAAAATGGAAAGGATACACTGGTAAAGCAATTACCGACATTGTGAATATTGGAATCGGTGGTTCAGATTTAGGGCCGTTGATGGTGACCGAAGCTTTGAAACCTTACAAAAATCACCTCAACCTGCATTTTGTGTCGAATGTTGATGGTACACACATTGCCGAAACTCTGAAAAAGGTAAATCCTGAAACCACCCTTTTTATTGTGGCTTCGAAAACTTTTACCACGCAGGAAACCATGACAAACGCCATTTCGGCACGCGACTGGTTTCTGCAAACAGCAAAAGATGAGGCTTTTGTAAAATTCCATTTTGTGGCGGTTTCAACCAATGCAAAGGCAGTTTCTGCTTTCGGTATTGATACTAAAAACATGTTCCGTTTCTGGGATTGGGTAGGAGGCCGTTATTCGCTTTGGTCGGCCATCGGTCTCTCCATTGTTCTGGGAATCGGGTACGAAAACTACATTCAGTTACTCGAAGGGGCGCATGCCATGGACAACCATTTCCGCAACACGGAGTTCAGTAAAAATATACCGGTAATTCTGGCGTTAATCGGAATCTGGTACAACAATTTTTATGGTGCCGAAACCGAGGCTATTTTGCCGTACGACCAGTATTTACACCGTTTTTCGGCTTATTTTCAGCAGGGAAATATGGAAAGTAATGGAAAATATGTTGATCGCAACGGCGAACAGGTGGATTACCAGACCGGCCCGATTATCTGGGGAGAACCCGGAACGAACGGGCAACATGCTTTCTACCAGCTTATTCACCAGGGAACAAAAATGATTCCTTGCGATTTTATTGCTGCTGCCATCAACCACAACCAGGTGGGCGACCATCATCCGAAATTACTGGCCAACTTTTTTGCCCAAACCGAAGCCATGATGGTGGGAAAAACTGCTGAACAGGTGGAAGCCGAACTTAAAGCTACAGGAAAAACAGGAGCCGAAATCGCAGAACTGCTGCCATTCAAAGTTTTTCTGGGCAACATTCCAACCAACTCAATTCTGGTAAAAAAACTGACTCCGCGTGTTTTGGGCGAATTGATTGCCATGTACGAACACAAGATTTTTGTTCAGGGAATTATCTGGAATATTTACAGCTTCGACCAGTGGGGTGTTGAACTAGGCAAACAGCTTGCAAACGCTATCCTTCCAGAATTAAAAAGTGACGAGCCGGTAATTGGTCACGATTCGTCAACAAATGGATTGATAAACGCTTACAAAGCAATGAGATAAAGGGTGTCGCGATTTTTAACCGCTATTCGGAAGGTGATTAAAACCGCCGTTCCGACAAAGATTCCAACTATCTGATGATGGCTGGAATTTTTGTTTAAGGTTCAGAAATTATTTGTAAATATCTTTTCTGTGTCCGATTCTGATTATTCTTACCAACAGATAATCATCGAAAATTTCATATATGATCCGGTAATTTCCCTGACGGACACGGTATGCAGGACGACCTTTTAATTTAAGGTAACCGAAAGGACGGGGGTTTTTTGAGAGGCTCAGAATTTTGGATTTAACAGCGAAATAATCGGGTGGAGGTATATTTTCTAATTGCTTAATTGCACCACTCAGAATCTTTACATTATAAATCATGTCGTTTTGATTCTAATTTCTGAAAGGCTTCCTGCACAGAGATTTCCTCCTCATTCATTTTGACTGCCTGATCGTATGCTTTAATATCTTCGAGTTCTTCTATTTGATCCAGCATTTTTTCATATTCCCTGATGGGTAAAATTACACCAATCTTTCTTCCCTTCCTGTCTGTAACGTATTGACTTTTCATTACTTAAAATATTAATATGAATCAAAATTAAATAAAAAAATCAGTTTAATAAGTTTTTGGATTTATAGTATTAATAATACGGCAGTTTAATATAACATTCTTGCCCTGATGGTATGAGGAATATCTTTTAATTCCTGGAGGATCACTTCGCTCAAATGGCTTTCCGTATCTATGATTACATATCCGATTTCGGCATCAGTCTGAAGAAACTGTGAAGCAATATTGATTCCTTTCTGTGTAAAAACATAATTGATATCTTTCAATAAGCCGGGCATATTTTTGTGAATATGCAGAAATCGTTGCTTGTTTTTGTTGGGGTACAGCGAAATCTGAGGAAAATTTACTGCACTGATTGTTGATCCGTTGTCGCTGTAGCGGATCAGTTTTTCGGTTACTTCAACTCCAATGTTTTCCTGGGCTTCCGAAGTGCTTCCGCCAATGTGAGGGGTTAAAATCACATTGTCAAATTCCTGCAATACAGTGCTAAAAGGCTCATTATTTGAACTGGGTTCCTTTGGAAAAACATCGGCAGCAGCCCCGGCAAGCCAGCCGTTTTTTAATGCTGCGGCCACTGCATTGTAATCTGCAACCGAACCTCTTGAGGCATTGATAAGAAGTGCACCTTTTTTCATCGTCGCCAGTTGTTGTTCCGAAATCATATTTGCAGTAAGTTCGGTTTCGGGAACATGCAACGTTACCACATCCGAAATCCGCAGCAGTTCTGCAAGCGATGCACAGGGAGTGGCATTTCCTAAACTGAGTTTCTTTTCGATGTCATAGTAAAAAACGTTCATTCCCAGCGATTCAGCTAATATCGATACCTGAGTGCCAATATGCCCGTAGCCGATGATACCGAGATTTTTCCCTCTTACTTCGTATGAATTACAGGCCGATTTTAACCACCCGCCGCGGTGTGCAGCTGCATTTTTTGCCGGAACTTCGCGCATCAGCATAATTATTTCGGCAATAACCAGCTCAGCAACCGAGCGTGTATTTGAAAACGGTGCGTTAAACACAGGGATCCCTGAATTCTTTGCTGCATGTAAATCGACCTGGTTCGTGCCAATACTGTAACATCCGATGGCAAAAAGCTTCCTGGCATTTTTCAGAATATCAGCGGTAAGATTGGTTCTCGACCTGATTCCAAGAATGTGTGCTTCCCTGATTTTATTCTCCAGTTCTTTGCCTTCGAGCGCAGTTTTTATATATTCAATATTGTTGTAACCTGCTTCTTTAAAAGTGTTTACAGCCGACTGGTGAACTCCTTCAAGTAGCAGTACATTGATTTTATTCTTGTCGAGAGAGAATTTTTTCACCATCGGTTTTTTGGGTAAAATTATAAAGTAACCGGTAAAAATATAACGGGCAACCCAATGATTTGACTATTTCTTCATGTAACATTAAACTGTATTTGTGAGAGATAACCTGATTTTCAAAATAAAATCAGTTCAGCTTTTCTGTTAAGAGTGCGATCTCTTTTTTTGGTAATGCATTTTTGTAAAGAATCTTATGAACGGCTTCCGAGATTGGCATGTCAACATGATAATTTCTGTTGATTTCGTAAATGCTTTTCGATGCATAATATCCCTCGGCAACCATATTCAGTTCGAGTTTGGCAGCCTGAACCGGATACCCTTTCCCGATCATCATCCCGAAAGTACGGTTACGGCTGAATTGCGAATAGGCAGTAACAAGAAGGTCGCCAAGATAAGCAGAACTCTTAATATCGCGTGAAATCGGGTGAATAGTGTCAACAAATCTTTTTATTTCCTGAATGGCATTCGACACAAGTACGGCCTGAAAATTATCGCCATACCGCAATCCGTGACAGATGCCTGAGGCAATGGCCACAATGTTTTTCAGTACCGAAGAATATTCGGTTCCCCAGATATCATCTGAAATATTGGTTTTAATGTAATCGCATTGAATCAACCCGGCAAATTTCTGTGCTTTCGGTTCGTCGGTACAGGCAATGGTAAGGTACGAAAGCCTTTCAAGCGCCACCTCTTCAGCATGGCATGGCCCTGCAACAACTGCCATATTTTCGTATGCAATGTTGAAGAACCTGTTCAGGTATTGCACCACAAGCAGGTTTTCTTCCGAAACAATTCCCTTTATCCCCGAAAGGATGTGTTTATTGCTGATGTCGGTTCTGAGGTTTCCAAGAATTACAGGAAGGTATGCCGAAGGAACAGCCAGAACCAATATTTCCGAGCGGCTGGCTAATTCGTTGATATCATTGAAAAAACTGATGCGGCAGGTGTCAAACTCCACATTCTGAAGGTACCGCGGATTGTGTCCGTGTTTCTGAAAATGTTCAATGGTGTCAGGTTTGCGCATGTACCAGTTGATTTCCGGCACATTTTCGAGAAGCATTTTTGCAATGGCTGTAGCCCAGCTTCCGCTCCCGATAATCCCGATTTTATCTGTTTTAATATTCATGTCATTTATTTCGGATGGTAAATTTAAAAGATTTTTTTGGTAAGCATGCAATTGAAAATTTAAGTCATCCGACCGACTTTCAGTTTGGTGTTAAAAAAGTCAAAATATTATTTTGGAGATTGTTTTAAAAGCATTCCTGTAAAAGGGAACGTAACAAAATTTATTGTAAATTCCCAAATCAATTCTAAACTTCAACTTATGGCAAAATACATCCTTTCGCTCGATGCCGGAACCACCAGCAATCGGGCCATTCTTTTTAATCATTCAGGCGAAATTGTGAGTGCAGCCCAGCAGGAATTTGAGCAGATTTTTCCTAATCCCGGATGGGTTGAACATAATCCCGAAACGATCTGGCAAACCCAATTAAAAGTTGCACAGGAAGCAATCAGAAAAGCCGGGATTTCCGCTTCGCAGATTGCCGGAATCGGAATTACCAACCAGCGTGAAACAACAATTGTCTGGAACAGGGAAACCGGAAAGCCTGTGTACAACGCAATTGTTTGGCAGGATCGACGGACTTCGGGCATCTGCGATTCGCTGAAACAAAAAGGTCTAGAGAAAAGTGTTGCTGAAAAAACAGGATTAGTTATCGACGCCTATTTTTCGGGAACCAAAATCAAATGGATTCTCGATAATATTAAAGGTGCCCGTGAACTGGCAGCCGCGGGTAAGCTCGCATTTGGAACAGTGGATACATGGCTGGTATGGAACCTGACAGGAGGGAAATTGCATATTACAGATGTCAGTAATGCAAGTCGAACAATGATTTTTAATATTCATACTTTGAAATGGGATTCTGAATTACTTGAAATGCTGGATATTCCGGTTTCAGTTCTTCCCGATGTTAAAGCAAGCAGCGGATTGTACGGATTTACTGCAAAAGGACTTTTTGGTGAAGAAATACCGGTTTCGGGTATTGCAGGCGACCAGCAGGCAGCGCTTTTCGGGCAAATGTGCATTGAGGAAGGAATGGTTAAAAATACTTACGGAACCGGATGTTTTGTGGTGATGAACACAGGCAGCAAACCCATTCAGTCAAAACACAAGTTGTTAACCACAATTGGCTGGCAGATTGGCGATAAAGTCACTTATGCTATCGAAGGCAGCATTTTTATTGGCGGTGCATTGGTTCAGTGGTTGCGCGATCAGTTGGGAATTATAAAATCATCTTCTGAAATCGAGGAGTTGGCAAGCCAGGTTGAAACCAGCGGTGGGGTGACGTTCGTGCAGGGATTTGTCGGGCTTGGCGCCCCGCACTGGGACCAGTATGCCACCGGAACGATTATCGGGCTGCAGCGCAGTACAGGCAAAGCGCATATCGCACGGGCGGCGCTTGAGGCAATCGCAATGCGGTCGATGGAAGTGATTGAAACCATGGTTGAGGATTCGGGAATTCATTTGAATGAATTGCGCGTTGATGGAGGTGCAGCTGTGAATAACCTGCTGATGCAGATTCAAGCCGATGCAATTCAAACCAAAGTTGTAAGACCAAAAGTGACTGAAACCACTGCCCTTGGCGCTGCTTATCTGGCAGGACTCGCTGTGGGTTTCTGGGAAAACCTGGATGAAATTAAACATCAATGGCAGGTGGACAGAATCTTTGAACCGGCATCGGACACAACTCAGGTAAAAAAGATCATCACCGATTGGAAAAAGGCAATTGAAAGAAGCAAACGCTGGTACGATGTCCATTAAAAAGTTTGGAGACCGGTGTCGGGAGTCAGAAGTCCGTTTTGATAAACGAACTTTGACACTACGGAAATAGTTAAAAATGAAGATTCGCTTAAATTCTTTGATAAATAAAAGATCATGAACAGGAAAGAAGTGCTTAAGAAATTAAGAAAAAAAGATAAAACCTGGGATATTGTAATAATCGGCGGGGGAGCTACTGGTTTAGGATGCGCTGTTGATGCTGCTTCGCGTGGGTACAAGACCCTTTTACTTGAACAGGTGGATTTTGCTAAGGGAACATCAAGCCGTAGCACAAAGCTTGTGCATGGAGGAGTGCGCTATCTTCAGCAGGGAGATGTCTCCCTGGTTTTTGAAGCGTTGCAGGAACGCGGGCTGATGTTTAAAAACGCCCCTCATCTGGTTTCAAACCAGTCGTTTGTAATTCCAACTTACGATTTTTGGGGAGGACCGTTTTACACAATCGGTTTGAAAGTGTACGATATGATGGCAGGCAAACTTGGGCTCGGGCCTTCGAAACACCTGTCGCTTGAAGAAACGGTGGAAGCCATCCCAACAGTTGAAAAGGAAGGATTAAGAGGAGGAGTGATTTATCAGGACGGGCAGTTTGACGATTCGCGCATGGCAATCAGCCTGGCACAAACAAGTGTTGATTACGGCGGATCAGTGCATAATTACTGCAAAGTGGTTTCGCTGATAAAGGAGGGCGAATTGGTGGCCGGTGTGGTTGCAGTTGACCAGGAAACCGGGGAAGAATTCAGAATAAAATCGAAGGTGGTGATCAATGCCACCGGAGTTTTTGCCGATGAAGTCATTCAAATGGATGAACCTGAAAAGCGGAATATGATAACTCCAAGCCAGGGAATTCATCTGGTTCTGAACAAGGATTTTCTTCCGAATAAATACGCGATTATGGTTCCGCACACTTCCGACGGAAGGGTAATGTTTGCCGTGCCATGGCATAATCATGTGGTGGTGGGCACAACAGACACGCTTATCGAAAATCACTCACTCGAGCCGGTGGCGTTGGAATCGGAGGTCGATTTTGTTCTTGAAACTGCCGGTCAGTATCTTTTAAAACAGCCAACGAAAAAAGATGTGTTAAGCGTATTTGCGGGATTGCGCCCCCTGGCAAAACCTGAAGATGAAAATAAGGCCACCAAGGAAATCTCGCGGGGTCACAAGATTATTATTTCTGTTTCGGGCCTGATTACAATTATCGGCGGAAAATGGACAACTTACAGGAAGATGGCTGAAGATACCATCGAAAAGGCGATTTTACTCGGTGGGCTGCCTGAACGGGAGTGCATAACAAAACACCTGCCTATTCATGGTTTCCGCATGGATGTTGATCCTGTGGGCGATCCGCTGGCCCCTTACGGAATCGATAAAGAAGAAATAATTTCGATGGGAGAGGAAAAGAAAGAATTATCGGGATATGTCAGCGAAAAACTGAATATCATGAAATCTCAGGTTGCCTGGGCTGTTCGTAAAGAAATGGCCCGGACAGTGGAAGATGTTCTGGCACGGCGTACCAGGGCGCTTTTCCTCGATGCACGCGAAAGCATCAGAATCGCACCTGAAGTGGCAACCATTTTAGCCGGAGAATTAAAAAAGGATTATGAATGGATAAAAAGGCAAATTGAAACATTTGAAAAAGTGGCAAACAATTATTTTTTTAAAGATTAAATTAAAAAGTTATGATTGAGTATTTTGGAGAGTTTTTGGGTACAATGATCCTGATTCTTTTGGGTAATGGAGTTGTGGCAAATGTGAATCTGAACAAAACGCACAGTTTTGGCGGAGGATGGATAGTAATAACATTTGGATGGAGCATGGCTGTTTATGTTGCTGTTCTGGCAACCGCCGACATCAGCGGGGCACATTTAAATCCCGCAGTCACAATTGGTCTTGCATTGGGTGGTCTGTTCGACTGGATAAAAGTTGTGCCTTTTATTATCGCACAGATTCTGGGTGCAATGACAGGTGCGTCATTGGTTTATATTTTCTTTAAAAATCATTTTAACGTAACAGAAACTCCGGGATCAAAAAAGGCCTGTTTTTGTACAGCTCCGGCAATCAGGGATTTCAGAAATAATTTGTTTTCCGAAATTGTGGGAACTTTTGTCCTCATCCTGGCGGTTTTGCTTATTTCTTTACCTCAGCTTGAATATCACAGCTTTGGCCAGGATAAAGCCGGAATGGGTTCGTTGGGTGCATTACCGGTGGCGCTTGTGGTTTTATCGATTGGATTAAGCCTGGGAGGTACAACAGGTTATGCAATCAATCCGGCACGCGATCTGGGACCGCGGATTGTTCACACATTATTGCCACTTCCGAACAAAGATGATAACGACTGGCAATATGCGTGGATCCCGGTTTTTGGACCGGTTATCGGTGCTGGTCTGGCAGCAATGCTTTATTTGTTTCTGAAAAATATTTGCTGAAAAAAAGTTTTTTTGTGATCACCGTCCTTCCGAAATTTGGGCAGGAAAAAGTAAAAGGTTAATCGAAATAAAAATGCCGGCTCAGATTTCCTGAACTGGCATTTCTATTTTGAAAAATCATATTCTATTAATAGAATTTTGCTCTTTTGTCAATTATTTCTGCCTTTTTACGTTGAACTTCAACGGCTTGCGAAGAAGCACGGTAAGCGAGGCTCTGATCAAGGCGTGCCTGTTCAGTTGCCACATTTTGTTCAGGTGCTTTATTTTCAGACGTTACTTTAACAATGAACACTCCGTTGTTTCCTGCAACAGGTTTCGAAATTTTATCTACATCAATTGAAGCAACTGTCCCGACAACGGCAGGTTCTAATCCTAATCCTGGTATTGAATATGAATTGAAAGTGATATTCGATGCGTTTTTAACTTCGGCATTTAACTGTGATGCAACAGCCTGAAGATCGGTTTTGCCTTCAACAGCGTTAGCAGCCTTTTTAACAAGATATTCCGATTTTTTCTCTTTAATAACAGCAAGTTCGACTCTTGTTTTTGCCTGCTCAAAAGTTGATTCTCCTTCTTCCGTTGCTTTTGTAAGAACTGCAATCACAAAGTTATTTCCAAGTTCAAAAATTGGCGATCCCTGCGTTGTTTTAATGATTTCTCCCTGGTTGGCTTCGTAAGCTCCACGGATAAGTATCCTGGCATTTTCGAGGCCAATAATATCGCGGTCATTTTCACGCACCGATGCCACACGTTTATCTAATTTTTGTTCTGCAATTGCCGAATTGAATTTTTTAGCATCGGTGTTTGTACTTGCAAACTTGCTTGCCTGCGCGTAAATATCCTGGTAAGTGCGGGTACTTGGCTGTACTTTGCGCACTAACATGGCTACCTGTGCCTGCAGAGTTAATTTTCCACGATCAGTGGTTTGAATAATGTGAATGCCGAACTGACTTGGTACAACGCTGACTTCGTTCTTATTGTTTTTAAAGGCAGCCTCTTCAAATGGTTTTACCATCTGGCCCCTGCCAAACCATCCCAAATCTCCTCCGTTAATAGCCGATCCTTTGTCCGACGAAAACTTTGTTGCCAGGGCGGCAAAATCGCTGCCATTATCAATTGCAGTTTTTAAACTGTCGGCTAAAAGTTTCATTTTTGCCACTTCCTCCTGAGTTGTGGGTTTCAGTAAAATATGTCGTGCCTTAACCGAATCGGGCATCATTTCAAGCGAATCAAGTTTTGCGATAACGTATGAATCGTTTTCAAAATAAGGACCTAAAACGTCATTTACTTTAGCTCCCTGGTCGAATATCCAGGTGCCTACATTTGCCGGAAGCCCTTCTTTTTTATACCATGTTCCGTCGAAGCTTACATCCGAATTTGAATTAACAAACTGGGCATTATTGCTTGCATTGGCAAAATCATTTTTAATTTCGTTGATCCATTTCTCTGCATCTTTGTAATCGTTTGCCGATGGTTTTACAGTGAATGCAACATATTCAATATCGCGCAATTTTTCCTGTTTGTAGTCTTTTTTGTGTGAATCATAATATCCCCTCAGATCATTTTCTGTGACCTTCACAGCACTGTCGGGTACATTGGTAAGGTTTAAAGCAATATAATCGAAATTGATAAGTTTGCTTGCATCGTCAAGACTTTCTTTTGCTTCTTCGGTTGTAACAAAAAGTCCTTTACCAACCATGTTTGTATATTTTGAACGGGTACGTTCGTTAACAATCTCGTTTTCGAGATACAACCAGTAGGCTTTTTGTTCCGGAGGTACGTTGGTGTCCAGCTGTTTCAGAAAATTTACAACAGCGCCACGGTCAACCTGGCCGGTATTCGGATTACGGAACAATTGCTGGACGATCGGATGAAGATTTGCACCCTGGAGCATATCATATAATTCGTCGGATGTTACCTCGATACCCAGTTTTTTGTAAACATCGCCCATGACAATTTTCTGAACGGCATTCTGCCAGGTTTGCTCCCTTACCTGTACCCAAGTGTTTTCATCGAGTTGATTCTGCTGGGTGTTTTGTTTATAAATTTCGCCAAGTTCTTCCACTTGTTTCTGAAATTCAGGATATTGAATAGTTTCACCGTTTATTTCACCAATTTCCATGTGTTTCTTATTTAAAATTGATGAACCACTTTGCAGTAAGTCGCCAAGTATAAATGCGGCCAGAGAAATTCCGATTACAATTGCTATTAATAATCCCGCTCTCGTTCTGATCGTTTGTAACGTTGCCATTGATTAACAGTTATTTTTTAACAAATTCTACTTAAAAATTTTGAGCTACGAAGATAACAATTTTAAATATTCTACCTTGAAATTGGATTTTTTTTTAATATGAGTTTGTTGGTACATGTAAATATCTGAAATAAAGCATTATCTGAAATAAATTCGAGGTTTTTTTTAATCGTTTATTATGGTCATTTTCATCAATTCTGTTTTGGCGCTGGCAGCTTTAGTATTTTAAACTGAAAACGCCGGTTTTATGGCCGAATTTATTCCTGCGATATTTTCAGAAAGGAAAAGAATTGATTCAACTGAAGTTTCATAATCTTTGTTTAATAAGGAATGATCAGGTATTTCGCTTTTTTCAGAACCGATCCTGATCTGCACGGGAGAAACTGTTCTATTTTTATTATTTAAACTTTAACTGGCCATTTTCAGGTTTATCCTCAGCCTTATTTTCATTGGTGTTTTGTTCTTCAGCACCTGTTTTTGTTTTGTTTTCATTAACATTGACATAAATTGTCCCTTTCGGATTTTTTATCTTCCAGTTCTGAAGTTTTTGGTCCGATGTAAATCCAATACCAGTAATGATTTGATCGGCACGGATTATTTTTACAAATTCTTCGGTGTAAATTATTTCCTTCTTTTCTTCCCAGATCAAGTGTTCGGTTTTAAGTGTGTCGCCCTGTGCATTTGTGGCCACAACATTGTTTTTGGCTTCCCATTTATCTTCCGATACGAATTGTCTGGCATAATCAGCCGAAATACTCGAAATGACTGCATTATGTTCGTCATATTTTACCAGTTTCATTCCATCGGGGAATTCAATATAATCTCTGCCTTCATCTTCGAAACGCAATAATCTGGGAGCTTTTAATGAATACCTTATCTGTCCTGAATCGGTGAATAAAGTTTCGAAATTTGTGGCTTCGAGAATGGGCAGGTTTTCTGATGAATAAAATGCCTTGATTTGTTCGATATTATTCTCGCAGCCATAAAAAAATATTGCAGCCCCTGATGTAAGGGCTGCAACACCGAAATTTCTTATATTTTTTATGATTTTAAAATCTGACCGTGGTTGTTTCATTTACCCATCCTTCAATTTTATAGCTTTGACCTTCCTGTAAGCCTTCCATAAAGGCATCTTCTTTATTTGGGAAATATTTTCTGTAATCTGATGCTTTACCTGCGGCTTCTACGGCACAGTTATCACCTTTTCTTGCCTTGTTGTAATAATCGACTGCCAGCCAGAAAAGTGATGCTTTTTCGAGGTTGGTTCCTTCAAAAGAACGGCTTGCGGAAGCATAAATATCTCCCATCAGCATATTTGCTTCACATAATTCCGGATCAAGTGAAATCGCTTTTCTTGCCATTTCCCTGGCTTCCTGGTAAGCATTTTCTTTTATGAACAACAGTACACCGCGTTCGTAATAGTAGCTGGCAAGTAATTTCGGATCTTTTTCCTGACTGATTGCCTGATCATAAAACTTTTTGGCGTTTGCAAGGTCGTTTTTTCTCAGGTATTCATGAGCCATGTTAAATGCTGCTTCGGCAGATGGTTCCAGTTCATATAAGCGAAGTGTTGCCTTTTCTGCCAGATCACTGTCTTCACATTTTGCCTGTCTCAAACGGCGAAGCATCGATTTAATGAATTCAATATCGCCGTTTTTTTCCTGAAACTGAGGACTGAAAATACTGATCAGTGCATCGCAGTCAGCTGCTCCGGAAGTACTGAAAAGAGTATCGATGTATATTTGCACTTCCTTTGCATCTTTAACTTTTTGCGGGTCTTTGCTTGATGCAATTATACTGCTGAGGTATTTACTGCATTTTTCGTAATTCATTACTACGGTTTCTTTTTGCAAAGCATTTAATTTAAACAGAGATCTTGTTGTTTGCATTAAAAGGAGGAATACCGGAAGTTCTGTTTCGTCCTTTTGCATATCAACACTTTTATTCAGCCAACTGTAGCCTGTTTCCAAAACCTTTTTAAGTTCCTCACCTTCAATAGGTTTTTTTCTTCTTTCATCAAGTTTATATTGTAACCATATTTTTCCCTTTCTGCCTGAAACAAAACCTTCTCCGCCAAAGTATTTAATTCTTTGGTCAGCATATTTGATGGCATCGTTCAGATATTTATCAATTTCTTCATCTGTTTTTGCACTATCAGCAAGTGCTTCAAGCATTTTGGCACCCTGAATGTAAATATTTGATGTCGATTGCGGATATTTTGAAGCAAGATTTTTCCAGTGAGGCATTGCTGAGTGATAGTCACCCTGTTTGTAGAATTCAGTAAAAAGCGATAATTCATTCATGAAGTCTTTATTCTGTTCCTTCATCAGTTCTTCGAGTGATTTTAAAACAACTTCACCACTTGTAGTTTCTTCCTTGGCGCCTGCACCAGGGATGGAACCTGTAAAAGCAAAATCAATTTCACCAACAGAATTTGGATCAAGATCAAATTTCTTTGACTCACCGGTTGCCATTAAAGTAAACTTAATATACTTCGATTTTGGGTCGGCAGTAACTTCGTACTTTCCGTCGAAGCTGGTCATCATCGAACTCCCTTTGTGGGCTTCAACAGTAACACCGGCAGCAGGTTTGCCATCCATATAAACAGTTCCCTTAATAACTCGCTGGGCCATTACGGCATTAATGGCCGCCAAAACAATTAAGGTGAATAAAAATGATATTCTTGATAATGCTTTCATAATTGTATTTTTTGTTTTAATATTAATCAAATTTTCTTTTTATAAACCATAAATCATAAATATTAACCATCAGGTTTAATCTGAAATAATTTTCCTGTACCAGGTTATCATCAGTTGTTCCTTTTTTCCCAAATTCTGCTGCAACGTTTATCGTTGATTTTGAACGGTATACTGGTAGTCCAACTCCAAATGTTATGCCAAAATTGTTTATTTGCCGGTTATTAAAAATCAAATAAGTTTGTTCGTAATTCCACCCGACCCGATATGCAATACGACTGGTATAACTTTTAATGGAAAATTTATCAGGAATCCATTCAGCACCAACTGCAAATTTATTTAAATCTGTTAAAAAAGCATTGGTTGAACCAAGAAATTTCGCCTGGCTCCAATCCTGATGATAATAATCAGCATTAATTTCAAATTTATTATCCCTGACATACGAAATACCAAAGCCATAAGTGTAAGGAAACTCGATTATTCCCTTAGCTTCTTCAACATAATATAAAGTGTCCTGATCGACTGCCGAACCTGAGCCAAGGTTTTTTTGAGTAATATCGGAATAAAATGCGTTATATTTCGGATTATTTTCAAAGATAGCTCCAAGGATAACTTTTTGTTTATTCTTAATTGGTATGGTCGCCTGAGCTCCAAAATCGAAACTGAAATCGCTTACCCTGAGCGTTTTGTATTCCTGAAGGTTGTAAAAATCGGAAGATCCTGAAAAAACAACCTCTGTGTTCCGGTTTAACATGCCAAAATAATAGTTGAGATTTGCTCCAACCGAAATATTCCGGAATGGTTCGGCCGATATACCCCAAAAGGCGTTTGAAATAGTGCCTGCACCATAATATGTAGTTGTTACAGGGCCTGTGTTTTCAATATTCTCATTTACCACGACATTATATCCCACATCGGTAAAAGGTACCAGTCCGAGGCTTGTCCCGATCCTGTCAGAGATTCGAAAATTCATGGCAAAGTACTGGAAGTTGACGTCTGAAGCAAAAGAACTTCCTATATCGTTTTTAAAATCTGATGCTTTTGCATCCACCGCAAATTCGAACATAAACCCAAGTGAATCAATTGCATCGTATGCAGCCGGGTTTGCAAGATTAATCTGCTGGTTATTCCGGCTGGCAATTGAAGCGCCGCCCATTGCTGTTGACCTGCCGAAACTGTAAGAATGTAACTCGCCCAGTCCGTATCTCGAATATGGCGAGGATGTATTATTATTAAATTGGGCAAATAATAATGCGGGAAGCATTATCAATGCCGCCAAAATACCTGCTTTACAAAATCTCCCCATTGTATTCCAATATACGGTTTAAGCCTATGGCTGTTAAATTAAAGTTCACAAAGAAAGAGTTTTTTAATTTCTTATCAAAAAAATCGGCATCTCCACCGGTAATAATAACTTTTAAATTTTTATAAAATTCCTTAAAAGTATCGATAGCTTTATCCACTTCGAACACAACACCGTGCTGCACGCCGGCTCTTATAGCTTCTTCGGTGGTCGTGCCAAAAAGTTTGTCGAACTTTTGTTTACCCACCAGAGGCAGTTTATCTGTAAAATTATTTAATGCTTTAAAGCGCATTTCAATGCCAGGTGATATGTTTCCGCCTAAAAACTGGTGTTTTTCATTAAGAATATCGTACGTAATTGCTGTCCCTGCATCGATTATAAGCAGATTTGTCCCGGGGTACAGGTCAAATCCCCCGACTGCCGCCGCAATTCTGTCTTTCCCTAATGTATCAGGTGTTTTATAGCAATTCTCAACCGGTAGCGGAGTTTTTTCATCAAGTTCAATAAACTGTCTGAATTTGTTTTGCAGTGCTGTTTTTAATTCAGGAGAATAATTTTTTACCGATGAAAGAATGACCTTCTGCAATTCGGGGTATTCGTGCTGTAATATATCGATGTGACCGGGCTGAAATTCATCAACCGGCACAGTGATTAATACTTCGCCCCTGTTAAAAACCGAAAATTTAGTGCGTGTATTTCCGATATCAATTACAAGATTCATCCGCTAATCAATGATTCTTTGGCTGATATCGAGCGCTTTAACCGAATGAGTCAACGCACCAATAGAAATGTAATCAACCCCTGTCGAAGCAACTTTTCTGATCCGCTTCAATGTCATGTTTCCCGAAGCTTCAATTTTAGCACGTTTATTAATAAGTGCTACTGCTTCTATCATCATCGACGAACTCATATTGTCGAGCATGATAATATCCACGCCTGCTTCGAGCGCTTCATGAACCTGTTCGATATTGGATGTTTCAACTTCGATTTTGATACTTTTCGGAATTTTTTTCCGGATTGCTTCAACCGCAGGTTTTATACCTCCGGCAACCTGGATGTGGTTATTTTTAATCATTACCATGTCGTACAATCCAAACCTGTGGTTTGATGCACCTCCCATGCGCACGGCGTATTTATCGAGATGACGGTATCCTGGCAATGTTTTCCGGGTATCGAGGATTTCAACATGAAGTCCTTCGATTTCTTTCATACAAAGACTGGCGTAAGTGGCAATTCCCGACAAACGCTGCAAAAAGTTCAGCGCTTTTCTTTCGCCGGTGAGCAACGCACTGTAATTTCCCTTGAATTCAACAAGAATATCACCCGGGAAAACCTTACTTCCATCGGGCTTCTTTTCGTTCCATTCCAGATTTGGATCGAACTTTTTGAAAACCATTTCAGCAACCGGTAACCCTGCAACCACCCCTTCCTCTTTTGCCACAAGAACTGCTGTTTTGTCCTGTCCGGCCGGCACAAGATTATTGGTCGTAATATCTCCGTCGCCGATATCTTCGGCATAAGCCAGATCGAATAACACTTCGGCCGATTTTAAAATTTTGCTGTCCATTTTTCTATTTCCTGACTTGTTCAAACTGAATATCTTTATCTTTTTGCTGAATCGAGTGTTTCTCAAATTCAGAATTTTCTTTCTGAAAATCTTCACGAATGTGTCCGCCGCGGCTTTCCTGTCGCACGAGTGCAGCTTTGGCGATCAATTTACACACCACAGCAGTATTTTTGATTTTAAAAAGGTTGTATTCGTTTTTAAAATCACTGTACTTTTCCTCAATTGACAACAGTCGTTCGACTGCGTTCGAAATTCCATCTGCATTTCGCACTATTCCAAGGTTTTCCGACATCAACGACGCTATTTCGTTTTGCATCTCAACATACAATGTTTCATTTTCATTATTGATATGAATCGGTTCGATGTCGGGCAAAGTGCAATCGGGATATGTTAATTTTGCCGCTTTCTGGCTTGCCCTTTTCCCAAAGACAAGACATTCGAGCAACGAATTGCTTGCCAGCCTGTTTGCTCCCATTACACCAGTTGAAGCCGCTTCTCCACAAACAAACAAGCCCGAAACATTTGTCTCTGCGTCGAGGTTGGTACGAATGCCTCCAACCATATAATGCGCAGCCGGTGCAACCGGAAGAAGGTTGTTTGCCATATCGAAACCATAAATTTTCAGTTGCTGGTAAATGTTCGAAAAACGGTTTATTATTTCCTTTTCGTTCAGATGTTTTAATGAGAGATAAACGTGATCGGTTTTACCGGTTTGTAACTGTTTAAAAATACTGAAAGCGACCACATCGCGGGGAGCCAGTTCGGCAAGCGGGTGTATATTTTTCATAAAACGTTCGCCTTTTTCATTCAGCAGCCAGGCACCTTCGCCGCGCACTGCTTCGCTGATCAGGTAAGCTTCTTTGCCGGGCATGAAAAGTGCAGTGGGATGAAACTGAATAAATTCAATGTCAGCAATCTTTGCACCTGCTTCGTATGCCATCGCAATCCCATCACCTGTGGCAGTGTATGGATTGGTGGAACGAAGAAATACTCTTGACAATCCTCCTGTGGCAATGATTACAGCTTTGGTTTTAAAAATGACATTCTTCCCTGTAACAAAATCGTAGGCATGCAACCCGACAATGCAATTATTCTGGAGCAACAATTTTATTGCGGTCACATTTTCAAATGTTTTTACAGTGGGCCGCTCAAGTACTTTCCTCAGCTTAAAACTGGTGATGGCTTTGCCAGTTGCATCCCCATTTGCATGTAGTATGCGGCGATGGCTGTGTCCACCTTCAAGACCAAGTACGAGCTGACCGTCTTTTTTATCGAACTCCATTCCCAATTCAATCAGTTCCAGAACCCTTTCTCTGCCTTCGTTCACCAGTATTTCGACGGCATCGGCATCACAAAGTCCGCGTCCTGCTTCGAAAGTATCGAGTTTATGAAATTCAGGGGAATCGTCATCGCTGATTACCGCGGCAATGCCACCCTGTGCATAATAAGAGTTGCTGATATCGAGTTGCGATTTTGTAACAATGGCAACACTTCCATTTTTGGAAGAGTGATAGGCTGCAGAGAGCCCAGCCAGCCCACTGCCTATTACAATCGTTTCAAATTCAAATACTTGCATTACCGTTGCCACTCAGAACCGGACGCCAAAGGTAGTATTTCTTTTAACCATTTATGTGGAAATGGCACTGTTTTTTACAAAGTCTTAATTTTAAGGTAAATAGTCAGGTCTGACAGGTGAAAATAATTCAATTACAATCGAATTTTCCAGTACCTCAACCTCATGTTCAACATTTTCCGTAACACTCCAGCTGTCACCTGTTTCGGCGGGATACCATTTACTATCGATCCTGAAGTTCAGTTTTCCTGAAACCAGAAATCCTGTCTGTTCATAGGGATGATGATGTGCGGGGATTTTAAATCCTTTTTCCAGCCTGAATTCGCAAAGATTGGCCTTCTCTCCAAAAGCGAGCGGTTGCATCTCCACGCCTTCTCTCAAATTGCGGAATTGATGAGTGTTGTGTTTCAGAAACATAGCGGTGATTTTCGTTAATTCAGGTAATTCATAATCTGCCCCGAAATCTGTAACAAAGAAATCTCAGCCATTTTTGTAGTGTACTGAGCTGTGATCAGTCTTTCCTCTGCATCAAGCAAACTTTTCTGAACTTCGCGCAGGTCGATTCCGGAGAGATTTCCCAATTTGTAGCGTTCCATTGCAATTCCCAAGTTTTCACGGGCCACTTCGAGGTTTTCTTCTTCAAGTTTAAGTAATTGTAAATTATTCTGGTAGGCATAATAAATGGTAATCAGGTCGGCTCTGACTTCCTGTTCAACACCGAGGTACTGCAATTTATTCGATTCAATCGTAATTTTTGCATTGTTTTTTTCACGTCTTCTTTCTAATCCATCATAAATATTAACACCCAAAGTCAAACCGTAATTAAACCCATTAACCTGTTGCTGTTTTGTTGTCCCGCTCCCGTAATTGTTCAGCGAATAAGTGTAACCCGATGACAGGTTCAGGTATGGCAACGCCTGGGATGTAATTATTTTATAATCGAGTTCGGAAATGGTTTTGTCTTTTGAAGCAACGAGAAGACCAGTATTTTGCTGCAGGGTCAGTTCAAGTAAACGCTCGTAAATCAGATCGTAATTGATCTGAATCGATGTGTCTTTAACCATAATGTTTTGCTCAAGATCTTTGGTTGCCATCAGTTTTTTCAGATTAACCTGCGAGGCAACCAGGTTTTCTTTCTGTTTGGCATAAACCGAACTGTCAGCATTGAGGTAAACCATCGATTGCAGCAGTTCAAGTTTTGAAGAAGCCCCGAGAAGATATCTTTGTTCGTCGATTCTGACCCTTTCACGCGAAAGTTCCACTGCGTAGGCAAGGTTTTTCGAATAATTCAGTTGCTGGACATAAAGGTAGTACTGCGCAATGATCTTTGAAACCAGATTCTCCATTTCCATTCGCGTGTTGAGTTCGCCAACCTGTTTCAATTCATTTAGTTTTTGCCAGGTTGTCTGCACCTTAAAACCGTTGAAAAGCATCCAGTCGAGGTTTACATTGGCTGTGGCTGAAGTATTGAAAACCCCTTTTGAAGTGTTTTTCGATTCATCGTTGAAAGTCTGGGTTGTATTGTTTATGTTTCCTCCTAACCTGTTCACATTGCTGATTGTGGGCAGAAATCCTGCATTACCTCTGGTATAATTGTTATTCGAGATTTCTTCATTGGTTTTCACCACTTTAAGCGACAAGTTATTTTCTAATCCTTCTGTAATACAACGGATAAGGTCGTACATTTCCTGTGATTTCACATCCTGAATGCCTGCAAGAATCAGGAAAATAATCAGGATTAAACTTTTATTTTTCAGGAACTTCAGGTTTTTCAGACTGAACAGGTTCATTAATTTGATGTTTTGTTTCACTTGAAATAAACAGATAAATGGATGGAACAACATACAAAGTTAAAAAGGTGGAAATTGTAAGACCACCGACTACGGCAATACCCATGGCCACACGGCTTTGCGCCCCTTCACCCAAACCGATGGCCAGCGGAAGAATGCCAAGTATTGTTGAAAAGCTGGTCATTAAAATCGGTCGTAAACGTGCAGCAGCAGCGTAACTGATTGCATCGAATTTTTTCATCCCGGCTTCTTTGCGCTGGTTGGCAAATTCAACAATCAGAATCCCGTTTTTCGATACAAGCCCGATCAGCATGATGATGCCAATCTGGCTGAAAATATTCATGGTAATTCCAAAATACCACATAAACAGCAATGCCCCAACCAAAGCCATCGGCACTGTCATCATTACAATGATCGGGTCTTTGAAACTTTCGAACTGAGCTGAAAGAACCAGGAAAATAAGAACGATGGCCAATAAAAATGCAAACATCAGGCTCGATGAGCTTTCCATAAAGTCTTTCGAATCGCCTGCAAGTGCCGTTCTGAAGGTATCGTCTAACACATTTTTGGCAATTTTATCCATTTCAGCAAGTCCTTCGCTTATAGTTTTTCCTTCGGCAAGCCCCGCAGAAACCGTTGCAGCCACAAAACGGTTATAACGGTACAATTGTGGCGGAGCAGTTGCCTCTTCCAACTCCACAAAATTATCTAACTGAACCATTTGCCCGTTGTTACTTCTTACATAAAGCGACTTCAGGTCGAGCGGTTTATTTCTGTCCTGGCGGGCTATTTCGCCCAATATCTGGTATTGCTTCCCGTTCATGATAAAATATCCAAAACGCTGTCCGCTTAATGCAAGCTGCAATGTTTGCCCGATATTCTGGGTTGAAACACCTAAAAGGTTGGCTTTATCGCGATTGATAACAATCTGCAACTCAGGCTTTGTAAATTTCAGGTCAACATCGGGCATCGAAAACACCGGGTTGTCCTGCACTTCGGCCATGAATTTTGGCAGAATCTGGCGCAGTTTTCCAATGTTAGGAGCCTGTAAAACATATTGAATGGGTTGTCCGGCGCGGCGTCCGCCAAAAGTGGATTGCTGAATGACCATTGCCCGTGCCTTGGTCATTTTGCGTAAATCGGCTGTTAACTGGTTGGCAATTTCCTGTTGTGTGCGTTTTCTTTCTTTTGGGCTGACGAGCACTATTCTCACAAACGACATACTTCCCCTCACCATTGAAGTAACTTTGTCTCGCTCCGGAACAGTTCGTTCCACCAGTTTTGTTATTTCTTCGTTGTAAGCAAGATTAAATTCGTAAGTTGAACCTTCGGGCATTGTGGTCCTGATGTTTAACTGAGAGCGGTCTTCAAGCGGAGCCATTTCGGCCGGGATTGACTTCCACAATATTACTATCAGAATTGCTGATACTAAAATGACAATCAGCGATAAATATTTCTTTTTCAGAAAACTATCAAGCGATGAACGGTAGCTATCGTTTAACCAGATAAAGAATTTTTCAGTAAAATTATATGCTTTGCTCCGGTGGTGACGTGTTTTTAACATCTTGGTGGCCAGCATTGGGGTAAGAGTCAAGGCAACAAAAGCAGAAATGGCCACCGAACCTGCAATCACAATACTGAACTCGCGGAACAGTCTTCCTGTCATTCCCTCAAGAAATACGATCGGAAAAAACACGGCAATCAAAGTAATGGTTGTGGCAATGATGGCAAAGAATATTTCGTTGGAACCTTTTATCCCTGCCTCGAGGGGTGTCATTCCCTGCTCAATTTTTACATAAATGTTTTCCATCATCACAATCGCGTCGTCAACCACAAGCCCGATCGACAAAACAATAGCAAGCAGTGTCAGTACATTGATGGTGTAACCGGCAACGTACATGATAAAAAATGAACCGATCAGAGAAACAGGGATCACAAGAATCGGGATTAAGGTTGTACGCCAGTCGCGCAGGAAAACGAAAATGATTACCACAACCAGGAAAAATGCAAGGTAAATCGTATCCAACACTTCCTTTATCGACGTGCGGATGTACTGCGTATTATCGAAACCTATTTCAATCCCCACATCATCGGGCAGGTCCTTTTTAATAAATTCAAGTCTTTTGTAAACCTCGTCAACAATTTCGATATGATTGGCGCCCGGTTGAGGTGTGATAACTGTCCCCACCATCGGAACGTCATTCATTTTCATGATTCCTCTTAAATCTTCAGGACCGAGTTCGGCACGGCCAATGTCGCGAACCCTGATCAATTGGTCGCCCGATTGTTTCAAAATAAGGTTATTGAATTCCTCGGGTGTTTTCATCAGACCTAAAGCCCTGATGGTAAGTTCGGTGCTGGAACCTTCAATACTGCCTGCGGGCAATTCCACGTTTTCGCGGGTAATGGCATTTCTCACATCGAGCGGTGTCATCTGATAACCAGCCAGTTTGGCAGGATCGAGCCAGATGCGCATCGCGTATCTTTTTTCACCCCAGATTTGAATTGCACTTACTCCGGAAATGGTCTGAAGTTGTTCCTTAAAAGTAAGCTCTGCTATTTCGGTAAGTTCAAGTAACGATCTTTTCGGGCTTTTTACCGCGATAAACATGATCGGGTTGGCATCGGCATCCATTTTCGACACGATTGGCGGGTCGCAGTCGCGGGGTAAAAACCGCTGTGCCTGCGAAACTTTATCGCGCACATCGTTGGCGGCTGTTTCCAGATCGACAGTTAATTCGAATTCAACAGTTACTTCGCTGCGCCCCTGACTGCTGCGGCTGGTAAGGGTTCTGATACCCGGAATCCCGTTAATCGATTGTTCAAGAGGTTCGGTAATCTGTGTTTCAATTACATCGGAGTTAGCGCCCGGGTACGATGTGCTTACAGAAATTATCGGAGGATCGACACTCGGGAACTCACGAACCCCGAGATAAGTCATACCGATTGCCCCGAAAATCAGGATTACCAAAGAAAATACAGTGGCAAGTACCGGACGTTTTATACTGGTTGACGAAAGACTCATGTTGCTTAATTTACCGGTTTTTGGTTAGTTACCAGAGTATCAAGCTTAACAGGTAACTGCTGTCTTAACTGAAGCATTGCAGTTGTAAGCAAAGTGTCGCCAAATTGCAGCCCGTCTTTAATCTGAATACGATCAGCAGTTCTCAGCCCCGTAACGACTCTTCTCTGTTCAGCTTTTCCATTTTTATAAATGAATACTTTTTCTCCGTCCATTTCTGGAATCACTGCTTCTGTGGGGATTGAAATCGTATTGTCGATTTGCGACAAAAGCGCTTCCACTTTTGCAAAACGGCCCGGTTTCAATTCTTCATTTTTATTCGGGTACAATGCACGTGTCACAATGGTGCGGGTATCCACATTCACCTTAGGTTCAACAGCATAAACACTTGCATTGAAGGTATCGCGCACGCCATCGATAAAGAATTGAATGGGGTAGCCGGGGATAATCTGTCCGGCATAACGTTCAGGGATTGAAAATTCTATTTTCAGCGGGCTGATTTTTACAAGCCTCACAATTTTAGTCTGGGTGCTGGCAAAAGCTCCTTCGCTGATCATCCTCAAACCAACAATACCATCGAAAGGCGCTCTCAGTTCAGTTTCCGCAATCCGGGCTTCGAGAAGTAAAATATCAGCCTGAAGCGACTGAAGTTCGGTTGAAACCTGATCGTAACTTTCGCGGCTGATTGCATCACGTTCGAGTAACTGACGCTGACGGAACTCTCTTTCTTCCAGCAGTTTTTTCTGTGCCTGAAGTTTCAGTAACTGCGCCTGCAAAGGTTTATCGTTAATTTTGGCCAGCAAATCACCTTTTTTCACCCTGGTTCCTTCCTGGAAATAAATGGCCACAACCTTTCCTGAAGTTTCAAACGAAAGGTCAACCTCTTCATCGGGCAACAACGATCCGGTGCTGTAAACCAGTTCGCTCATTTGCGTTGGAACAATTACATAACCACTGGCCAATAAAATCTGCTGACCTCGCCCCCCACCGGGTCTGCCTTGCATTCCCTTTGTTTCCTCCGATTTAAACAATGGTTTGAGTTTCGGATAAAAAATCATTCCGGCAATCATCAGAATGATGATGATTGTGGTAGTTAACCTGAACATTTTTTTATTTGACACAATTACGGTATTTATATTATTAAAAGTAAAGTCAGTTTAGTAAAGCGATTTTGACTTTGAATTTTCAAAAAAGTTAAATGAACATTGAAAAAAAATCAGGTTATTTTCAACCGTAGTCGAATATATCCTGATTTTCAGATTTTTTGAATTAACCATTTTTCCTGTAAAATCAATTATAAATTATAGTCCCCGGCAGCTTCGGGCTGATAAACAATTTCGTCAATTTTCATTTTTGTCAGGCCCGCCGGTACAATCCATTCAATTTCATCTCCAATTTTATAACCAATCAATGCCGTGGCGATGGGTGAAAAAATAGAAATTTTATTTTCCCTGAAATTTGACTTATCGGGATAAACTATCTGAAACTGAACCTGTCTGTTGTTATCGGAAAAACTCAGTTTAACGATCGAGTTCATTGTTACAACGTTTGCCGGAATTGCTTCAGGTTCAACAATTTTAGCCGATTCCAGTTCGCTAAGCAATTTTTGAGCTTCACTGTCGGTTATCGAATTAAACTGGCGTGCATCGGCAATGCATTTTTTAATCCGGGCATAATCGAGCCGGTTAACGATTATT
>JBBIPU010000010.1:0-51668 GCA_037442685.1 Draconibacterium sp.
TTTTTATGCGAAAGCGTCAAAACCTGGGAAAACCTTTTCCTGTTGGTGTGGGGATATTCGCGGCAGGCACGCGGCCGGTTTTCGTAAACCACACAATAATTATCAGTCATCAAAAACGGGCAGGGATGGTCTTTAAAAACAAAATCTCCATCCTCATCCACTACCACATATTTCTCCGAAAAATCCGAAATCTTCATTTTAAGGCTTTTGGCAAGTCTTTCAATATCTTTATCGATCAGTCGCGGACCAATTGTTTTGCAGCAGTTGGCGCAATCGAGACAATTGAAAACGGCAAAAGCTTCTTCGTGCAAATCGTGAACAACATCGTCAAGAATTTTGGGATTTTTCTTTTTCAGTTTTTTAATGAATACTTCAGTTTCCTGCCTGGTTTTATCGGTCAGCAGTTTTAATTCAGCGGGCGATTTATATTTTACTTTCTTCATTCCGGAGTTTTTTAATCTGAAATCTGCAAAATAAAATCACCCTTTCCGCTGGGTGGTAATCTCAATTGGTTCGATTTCATCACGCTTCCTTTTTGTTTTGATTTGTGCCAGAAAAAGCCCGGTGACCACAATGACTATCCCGATTATTTGCTGAATTTCAAGTTTATCGTTCAAAATAAAGAAAGAAAGAACAGCTACAAAAACCGGGATCAGGTTAATAAACGTGTTCGACCGGTTTACTCCCAACTGTCGGATGCTCTGGGTAAAAAATACAAAAGCAAGCGTCGATGAAAAAACTGCAAGGAAAACAATCGACTTGAATGCCTGCGGATGAAATGGACGGGTTAAAAAATCGTTGAATTCGAAAACCAGCCAAAAAGGCAGGAATAACACAACACCGATGATATTCTGGTATGCAATTATCGTAAATGTATTGTAACGTCCCACGAGATTTCTTAAAACAATTGAATACGCAATGGCAGACAAAACAGCCATAAACTCAAGGCCGACGCCTAACGGAGAGGCATCAAAACTAAAAGAGTTGTTCAGTACAACCAGACCGACGCCCATAAATGAAAAAACCAGTCCGACTGCGTTCATCCACTTTACTTTTTCGCGGTAGAACATCCATGCTGCCACCGGCGAAATCAGCGGAATAGTTGCAACAATCACTGCGGCAACGGTCGAAGAAATGTACTTTAATCCGAAACTTTCGCCAATAAAATAAAGGAAAGGTTCTAAAAATGACATTAAAACAAAAAGCCCGAAATCCTTTTTAGTTGGTTTTTGCAGTCGTTTTAATGCAAAGGCAATAATTGTCATTAACAGTGCAGAAATAGTCAGCCTGAAAATAACCACCGTGATCGGATTGTACCCGAGGTAAGCGATTTTGAACCAGATAAACGAAAAGCTCCAGAAAAAAGCAGCTCCTAACGCCGATCCGAAAGCCAGAAATTCTTTGTTCTTCATTCACCGAAATTGAGGCGGTAAAATTAATTAATAAGCTCTGCAATTGAGGCGCAAATAAAAGAAATGTCCTGTAAATGTTCAAATAACAAAAAGTATTAAATATTTTTGAGCAGAATTAAATCATAATTTATCAATAACCAGAATCAAAAAATGTCCATGAAAAAAATGAGTTTTAAAAGTTTGGTGTTTGTAATTGTTTCGCTGTTAATGTCACAGGGAATGATCTCGTGCAACTCAGCACCAAAAAAACAGGCAGCTGAAGAAAAAAGTGCTCCTGCCGAAAAATTTATCGGGCTGCAATTGTACTCGGTAAGAGACAGCATGCAGACCAATGCTGCAGCCACACTTACTGCTTTGGGAAAAATGGGATACAAATACATTGAAGCTGCAAGTTATGCCGATGGCAAAATGTACGGAATGGCCCCGGTGGAATTTAAAAATCTTTGTGAAACCAACGGATTGCAATTTTTGGGAGCACACACAGGTCAGGATGTTCCGACCAAAGAAAAATGGAATGAAACCATGGCGTGGTGGGACACCTGTATTTCTGCACACAAGGCTGCCGGTGTAAAATGGATTGTTCAGCCGTGGATGGGTTCAACCGGTTATGAAAGTGTGGATGGAATAAAAAAATTCGCGGAGTACTTTAATGCAGTTGGTGAAAAATGCAATGCTGCCGGCATTCGTTTCGGGTATCACAACCACGATAAGGAATTTTCAACTGTAATTGACGGAAAACCGGTTTACGACTGGCTTGTGGAATTCACCGATCCTGCAAAAGTGATGTTTGAACTCGACCTTTACTGGATTAAAATAGGAGGTAAAGACCCGGTGGAATATTTCAACAAATATCCCGGCCGGTTTGAATTATGGCACATAAAAGACAAAGCAGAACTGGGTGGACAGGGTGCAATTATGAATTTTGCCCCGATTTTTGCAGAAAAGGAAAAAGCCGGTATGAAATACGGTATTGTTGAAGTGGAAGAGTACAATTATTCGTCGGTGGAAAGTTGCCGGAAAAGTCTGGAATTCCTTCAGGCGGCTGATTACATAAACTTAACCGAATAGTTATATTGAGAAATTCAGAAAAAATGCCGGTTTAAAAGCGCCGGCATTTTTATTTTCTTTGCACATTTCTAAAATTTCCCAAACTTGAAAGTCACCCCAAAATTAAACCCGCGCAAGGCATCTGCGCCAAACTGATCGGAACCTTCAATTTCAGTCCTGTAAAGATTAATTTCTGAAGTGTACCTGTAACTTACAGCGGCGGCCATTCTGAAAAACCGGGCAAGGTTAAATTCGAGTTCCACTCCCGGTTCGAATACAAAAAAAGAATCGTAATTGTATCCGGGGTAAGAATTCTCCCAGTAATCCCAGTTATACATATCCACCAGCGAAACTCCACCTCCCCCGATTAAAATGGGAAATGCAACATGCACGGGCGATTTTCCGGCAATAATCGGTTCAAGCAGAAACCCTCCGTAACCACCGGCAAGCGATAAATTATGACCGGAATTGTTATGATAATAATCGTAATCGAGGTTATTCACAAAACCGTAGCCACCCAAACCAATTGCAAGAGTATGATCGAAAATAAATGCCCCGCGGCCACCTGTCACAAAGGCATCATAACCGCCAATATTTGAATAACTCATGGTAAAAGCGCCATAACCGCCATTTGATTTGTTTTTTGAAAAAATTGTCCGTACTTCATCGCTTTGGTAAGAATCCTGTGCATTTGCCAGCAAAATTCCCAACATTAAAATAATTGAAAGAGCTGTTTTTTTCATGACTTATGTTTAATTGTTATTAAATTCTGATTTCAGAAATGATATTTAACCGTGAATGCAAAATCGAAAAACTGAAAGTCGAACATCTCGCGTCCGAAAAAATCAAAATAAGGTTTTACTTCCAATCCCAGTGAAACCGGGACTTCGCGAAACAAATACTCCAGTCCGGCCAAACCGTCGAGACCGGCGATAAATGCTGTCCGGGTTACATTATAACTGTAATTGTAGTTGTAGTGTTGCTCGTCCCAGCGTTCATAACCAACATGCAAACCTCCTCCGTAAACCAAATACAACTGGTCGGTAAAATCAAACAGGTCTAATTTGTGAAATTCCTTCATTACGTTAAATACCAAACCCCTGTCGCGTGAGCCTAACAGAAATTTATACGAATTCAATTCGTCGGTGTATATTCTGTATTCAACTCCTCCGGTTAAACCTGCCCTGATTCCGACGGCGTTTTTAAAATCCTGGGAGAAACAAAAAAAGCAGGTAAACACTAAAATCAAACTAAGATATAAACGTTTCATTATCTGATTTTTAATGAAGATTTAATTGACAGGTATTACTTTACCCGAGCCCGAAATATTTACTTCAATTCCGGGAGTACCGGTGTAATAAACGTTTCCGCTACCTGAAATTCGTGCGTAAAGCGATTTTTCTGCATGAACCTGCACATTGCCGGAGCCCGAAATATTTGCGTTGCAATAATTGACGATCAGCTTTGAACCATCAATGTTTCCTGAACCACTGATCGAAAAATCGGATTGATTTGAATCGCCTGCAACAAGTATCCATCCTGAACCTGAAATTGTTGCATTAAGAATATTTGCATCAACGACGGTTGAAACCGATCCTGAACCCGAAATAAAAAGTTCCATTTTGTCGGTACTGAAATAACCCGCAGTAATGTTACCTGAGCCACTCTGTTTTACACCTTCCAGTTCAGGAACTGTGATGAAGACATTCATCGGAAGCCTGTGTTTTACATTGTGCCACCCCGGAATATCGATCAGCAATGTATTGTCGCTGACACTGGTTTCGATGTACGGAAGAATGTTTTCTTCGGCATTTACCTGCAATTCCAGCTGATCTCCTTTAGAAATTGTCACTTCAAAATCGCCTGCTGACATAACTGTATTGAATACAGGTACTGTTCTTGCCTCGGTTGCCTCAACTCCGTTTCCCCGAATGGTAAAATCATCGATACAACCGGTAGCCGCAAGCAGTAACAACACGAAAAAAGAAAATTGTTTAATTGTTTTCATGAGCTTTTTAATAGTCGATTGTTTTTCTGAATTAATTGTTTCTGAATAGTATTGTCTTGTTTTCTGATCATATTGACAGCATTTTTTGTGGCTGGTTGCAAAATCGCCTGAAAAAATGTTAAAAATTTTAAAAATCAGTAATCAAAAATGTTTAAGTCGCCACCTGATGAATTGATAAACAACCTGTTGGTTTTTGCATTGTTCCCGAAATTTCCGGTCAGTCGTACTTTTTTCTCTTTTTCGTCAAGCACTTCTTCATTTTTGATGTTCATCCTCCGGCTAAAATTTGTTTTGCTTTTCGTGTGAGTTAGTTCAAATCCAAATTCCGATTTTTCGCTGAAATAAAGATTAATATCCGTCGATCTCGATTCAATATCAACCGATTTAAAATCAGTGGCCACCTTTTCAATCTGCAAATCTCCGTACTCAGATTTCAGGTTAATATTGTTTGTCAATTCCGTTATCCTGTAATTTGAAAAACTTCCCCTGGCTGCAAGCGACTTAATCATGTAAATCCTGAATTTGTCGCGACGCGATTCTGCATTGATCTCATTGACCTCATTGATTTCAAATTCCGAAGATTTGCTCTCAATTTGCAGATTTTCAGCCTCTTTTAAATATACTTCACTGTAATTGCAATCCAGTCTTCCGGTTTTCATCTTATTTACCGAAGCATCGGCAAAACTCAGGTTCAGATTTGTTTTTCCCGAAAAATCGTGTGCTTTCAGGTTCCCGTTCGAAAGAAAAATCTGAATTTCTCCAGGAAAATCGTCAATATAAATATCGCCGAATTTATTATCCACTTTTAACTGGTTTGAATTTGGCATCCAGACGCTAAAATCGATATCTATTTTTCCATCGCTTTGAAAAACTGATTCCTTGAAATTCTGCAACTCTTTCTCGATGCTGCTTTTATTTTCGCCAACTTTTGTGCGTGCAATGATAAAATGCTGGCTGTCAGTAAAATCAAAATCAATATCAGCAATTGTCTTTTCAAGTTTTGAAAGTTTTTTGTCTTCCACTTTAATTTTAATTTCGAAGATCACAGAATCCTTTTCCCAGGTGTTTATCCTGATTTTCCCGTATTTGTTGGTTATCTCAACCCGGGTTTCAGGAGTGCATTTAAACCTTTTGGTGATCTGTTTCGATTCGGTAAACTGGGCGAAAGCAGTTACCGGCACCAAAAAAACGACCACTGTGAAAAAAATAAGTATTTTAAATCGATTCATGAATTTCGTTTTAACAATTAATCTGTTCAAGTACCTCATCCACCATTTTCAGCCGGTAGCGGTTGTTTTCAATCATTGCTTCAATCACAGCTTTATTCGAAATGTTTTCTTTCAGATCGGTTTTCAGTTGATTGTACATCTCTTCCAACTCATTCAGGTCTGCTTCAACTTCTTCCTTTATTTCAGGATTGGCTGAATAGCATTTTCTTATTTCGTTCATTTTTTCATCTACCTGACCTGCATAAAACGCTTCGGCTTCAATCAATTCCTTCAGCTCAGGATCTTCGCTATTCATAACCATATTTACAGTTCTTAAAGAGTTGATTTTGTAAAGAACAACCGGAAATATCGATGCAATAGCAACCACCGCTGCAACTCTCAGAAAATAGGTTGCGAACGTTATTTTTTTCGATTTTTTGCCCGGTTTCGAAATTTTTTTCCAGACTTTATCCGAAGGTTCATACTGATCGAACGCTTCGCGGTTTGCCTTGATAAAATCTTCCAGACGATCAGTTTTCATGGTATTTGTGTTTTTGTTCTTTTAAAATTTCAATTATTCGTCGCTTAGCCCTTAAAAACTGGCTTTTCGAAGTTGACTCAGTAATATTCATGATCTGGGCAATTTCACCGTGGTCATATCCTTCGAGCAAATACAACGAAAAAATAATTCTACCTCCTTCAGGCAGTTTTTCCATAGCTTTCGTAATTCCTGCAACAGTGAGTTGCACCTCTTCTTCATCGTTTTCTCCCTGTTCAGGGCGGTCAAATCGTTGCATTTCATCAAACAGGGTCATTTTCACTTTTCTTTTATTCATTGCATTTAAGCAGGTGTTTATTGCAATTCTTTTCAGCCACGCACCAAAAGCCGATTCGTACCTGTATGAACCGAGTTTTGAAAATGCCTGTGTAAAAGTCTCCTGCAGCATATCTTCTGCCTCTTCACGGTTGTTCATCAGCCGATAACATACATTAAACATGGCTTTTGAATACAACTGGTATAAATTGTACTTCTGCCTTTCATCACCATTTTTGCAGGCTTCGATTATTGGTTTATGTATGTCTTCGTAATTTCCCAACTTGTTTGCATTCGTTTTAATGACAATAAAAAAACGCAAGGGTTGCAACAACTATTATTTGTGTTTTACAGGATAATCAGTTTCTGATAACCGGAAAACATAACATTGACTTTTCATGAATTATGCCCGTTCCAGAAAGTTTATTTTTCGAAAAGCCGGAATTTAATATTAGGGTATTTTTTCAATTTCAAAAAAATAAAATATTATATTTGCCCCGCAAAAATACGGTGGTTGTAGCTCAGCAGGTTAGAGTAGCGGATTGTGGTTCCGTTGGTCGTGGGTTCGAATCCCATCTACCACCCTTTCAAAAATAACCGTTTGTTTATCAGACGGTTATTTTTGTTTATAATTTCCGAATATTTAAATCTTTTCCCAGGATAAAATCACTGAAATATTCCGGGTTTTTAAGCGAAATTTTTGATTTTCACATAAATACTGAATTTTTTAAAGCGAAAATGACAAAAAAATAACCTGGTTTTTATTGTAAAACAAAAAATAATATTTTCTTTGTACTCAATTAGGACGCAAAAAACACATTTTATTTTTTTAGTTGTGAAAGATCAAATGATTTAGGAAGTTATTTAAACTCTAAATTACAAACTCTGTTTTGTTGCGTTTCTGATAAATAGAAAAGCCGTTCTTTATTTGCTTCGACCTGACAAGGACCATTCAATTCGATATAAAATATTTAAGGTTTGAAAAGATACCCTAAAATCTTGAATTCAAATCTGATCCGGATTTTAATTTGGTTTTATTATTTGTTTTACGCTTTTTGAAGATGTGATTGCTGATGGAGTCACAATTATCAAAACCCCGGCGAAATCCGGGGTTTTTTATTATAATTATCCCGATTTGTTTTAATTCTTTTCTACTTTTAACAAATGCAAATCACTGGTATCATACTTTCGGGGGGACAAAGCACGCGGATGGGCACCGACAAAGCGCTGATCAAAATCGGAGGTGAAACACTTCTTGAAAGGGCTGTTAAACTTTGTCAGCCGGTTTGCAGCCAGATTTTAATCAGCTCAAATTCTGAAAACCATAATATTGTTGGAACTACCCGGATTGCTGATGAATTTCCGGGATGCGGACCGATGAGCGGAATTTATTCCTGCCTGAAAAAAGCTGTGAACGGATGGAGTTTTGTAATCAGTGTAGATTCGACGTTTGTACCTTCTGAGTTTATTTCTTTTCTTCTTACACAGACTGAAAATGCAGAAGCAGTTGTGCCCTTTCACGAAAACGGGAAAGAACCACTAATTGCATTATATAATAGTAGTACTATGCCGCATTTCAGAAATCAACTCGAAACCGGGCAATTCAAAATGCACTTTTTGCTGGAGAGAGTGAATACAAGATTTGTGGATGTTTCGGAATGGAGAAAACGCCAGCTGTATCTGTTTCACAATTTGAATTTTCCGGATGACCTGATTTCAGGATAAGTTTCCTGTTAATTCTTCCAATCGGGCAAAATACATTTTGAGTTTCTCGATTTCAGCAAAACCTCAAATTCATTCAGGCTTCTTTTCATCAAAACCGAGTTTTCATCGTGACATGTCAGGCAGGCGCCCACTGTCAGAATTTTCTGCTGTTGCTCCCGGGTAAATGGTGTCACATTCGTCCGGGTCGAAACTGTTCCTTTCCGGGTTTGCAGAAATCCTGTCCAGGCATCAGCAGGAAGCTGATCGTTTTTATCGTTTTCAAACATCGGCTCAAACTTCCAGGTTCCCTTTCCAGCGTCGATTATATACGAAAGTTTTCCATCGCCGAATCCCAAAGCAACAGGCTCGTTGTGACAGCTTTTGCAGCTTCGTCCTTTTGCAGCAGTGGTGTGTGGCGCCGCAGGTGCATACAAACGATGAAAAATAAGCGAATCGCCTGCAGATTTTGAAAACGATTTTTTATCAATCGTGAGAATCATTCCCGGAACAACAGGTATAATTTCCTGTTTATCAACTGTTTTTCTGTTTCCGAGTGTTAGCAGTTTTGCATGAAAATCGCCGATGTATTCCACCCAGCTTCCTTTTTTATCGAGGTTCTTCATCATATCGTAGCCAGGTTCATTCTTGTCAAAAGAATTGTGGCAACCGATACAGGTTGGCGCCCAACTGCTATGACAGGCACAACACGAAATATTGGAATGAGCTTTGGTCCGTGCACAAACTTCGGCAGGTGTCTTCATTTTCATCTTTTTACCGCCGTTTTTAGTCAGAAAAAAAATCGAATCATTTTCAATATAAGTATTGATGAGCGGGTGTTTATGTTTTTGAGTAGCCAGAAATTTTCTGTCTTTTATATCGCCAAAACGAAGTGCGGCAATAATTGCCGATTCATTGTCCAGTTCACGTGCGGTTACCGTGACAGGTTTTCCCGGAACATGACAATCGGCACATTGAACATCCTGCTGGTCTTCTTCGTGGGCATAATATTTTCCGTCGCCCATTAATTCATACGAATGGTGGCAATCGATACATTCGAGTCCGAGCTGATGATGAACATCATCCTGCTTTTTAATAAAAACCCTGCTTTTCTCAATCAACCGGTAATTCGTGCTGTCGGGCATTTGCGAAGCCTGAAGTGTGGTTTCGTGCCAGCCTTCGTAGTTGGTTGCAATCCTTCCTGAACGACTGTGGCAATTAAAACAACGGTTATTACTCACCTTCAAACTTATCGATGGATGTAATCTGTGAATTTTGCCCGGATTTTCCGCCTGCTCTTTTTCAGCTTCGGCGCTGTAATTCAGGTGACAGGCAAGGCAACCTCCTCCCCTGCTGAATTCATCAAATGCACCGGTTTTTGTTTTCGGATTTCCCAAATGACACTGCACGCACAAATTACGGAGGTGTTCGTCGGCAGCCGAATTTTTTAACTGGTGAACATTGCTCAGCAAATCAGGACTTGTCTGTTCGTTAAAAACAAACCTGTCAACACTGATCAATCCGCTGAGAGTTGACATTAAACCCGTTGGTACTCTCTGAACAATATCGGGGTGACACTGGGTAGTTCCACAGGTTTGAGGAGCTGTTGCCAGGTTCCCCGGAATCAGGGTCATATTCCGGTGCGCCTGTTTTTTTGACGTGGCAAACGGATTTCCGCCGTGGCAAGAAAAACATCCGATTGCTCCGGGTTTGTGCGAATCGGTAAATCCTTCCGTTTTTATGTGACATGCAAGACAGGCTTCTTTTCTGCCCTGCATCAGAGGTAAATTTGCAATGTCTTTTATTTCAAATTCAGGTGAAAAAACCACTTTCATTGTTTTAAAATCATGAAGTACGCTGTATGAATAGCCGGACTCCCACGGAAAAATCAATCTCCAGCGATCGCCCCTGAAAAACAAACCTGTAATTGTTAACAGCAGGTAAACAGCTGTTATAAATAACAGGATTCTTTTGCTCACAAAAACTGCCTTGTCCTTACCGGAATTTACTATATAAATCAATACAAGAATTGACAGGAACAACAGCAGCGACCATCCGGGATGCCTCAGCCAATGAAGTACTTCCTGAAAACCGACAAAGTACCAAGGCCCCTTGACAGTGGGGTTGACATTATCGTGAAGCGGTGCGCTGAAAAAGATACTTAAACCGAAAACCACAACTGCCGAATAAATAAAATCACCAGGTCTTGCCCAAATTCTGCGACTGTGTTCAACCATGATAACACCAATAAAGATGGTAAATGTGGCAATGTGGTGAACGTAAATAAGCTGAAAACTTTCAGGATTTCCCAGAAGAGAAAATGCAACTGATTCTCCGAAAAACGGAATATAACTTATCAAAGAATTTAAGATTTGTCGGGCCTGCAGACTGTTAGCGTCTCCCTTTAATAAAAATCCGGTGATCATTGCCATGAAAATTATCAGTACTCCAAAGCTTAGCCTGACCGACATTCCGGGTTTCAATCCGATATTTTCCATGTAATGAAAATGGTCGTACAAATGAATCAGGCTTAATATCAGGAAAAACTGAGAACTCCAGAAATGGATGTTCCTTACAAGCGACGCCCAGAGATTACCCGTCAAAATATTGCTTAAACTCAGGTACGGTGCGGAAACATCGAACGGAACGGCCAGCAGAATGCCCGAAACAATTACCAGCCAGAACATAGCTACCGCAAATGTTCCGAATGTGTATTTATTTTTATTCTCAGCCATCAACTTTCTATTTCAATCTGAGTTCCGCTGTTGATTATTTCAGAAGGTAAAATTTCAAGGTTTTTATATGCCGGCCCTTTTACAGCTTTTCCATCCAGATCGTATTCCGAACCATGGCACGGGCAAATCAGTTTTCCATTTTCAAACCGGTTAATTTCACATCCCAAATGAGAACATTTTGCCGAAAAAACCATGGTTTTTTCTCCCTTGTTCACAACAATTACACCTTCACTAAACGTAACCGGCTTATTTTTGCTGAATGGAAAAATTCTCTTTCTCTGTCGTTGCTGAAATATATAACTGTCTGTGAGCATTTTCCAGATGATCAGAAAAATAACTGCAATTCCGGAAACAATGAACCTTAAAAATATTCTCCTTCCCTTTTTTTTCAACGTTAAGTTAATGTTATAAAGTTAATTGTGCCAAAAGTAGTAAAATGATTCCACACTGAATTTCAGTTTTACTCAAATGACCTGTTCCGGTTACAATAATTTATTGTGTAATCCGGAGTATTAATCAGTTGCATACTGAAATGTTAAAGAACTAATGTTTATTTCAAAATTGTTGACCGGTTGAAGTAAAATGAAAATATGTTATAAATATTTCAAACTAAAAAGTATTTTATTGCTTTATCTCAATCGGACAGTGGATGTATAACACATTATTATTAAGGTATTTAGACCTCTTATTTCATTGTATAATTTCATTTTAATTTGATTTCAATTCTGATTAAAAATGCTTATTTGAAATGTTTTCAAATTACCGTTTAACAGGAAGATTTCTGAAATTCATTTTTATCTTTGCGACCTGATATTGAAAAATCTAACTATTTAGATATTCAGTTGTGATTAAGTGTTTTATTGCATTAGCAGAATACATCTTTATTGTATCAGATCATAAAAGTTTTCAAAATATAATTCACTAATGAAAACAAGACGTCAATTTCTTAAAATTTCAGCAGTTGGTGCAGGAGCAGCAGCTATTGGATTTAAAGCTTTGGGTTCTGACGGATTCAGTTTGTTCAAATCGAAGACAGAAGGCCCAGTCAGCGACGAAGACCTGACTCCCTACCCAACTTATTGTGAAGTTTGTTTCTGGAAATGTGCCGGGTGGGCTTATGTTGATAAGAGCGGCAAAATCAGGAAAATCGTTGGCAATAAAAACGATGCACTTTGCAATGGCCGGTTATGTCCCCGCGGAACCGGCGGCGTTGGAATGGTTTATGATGAAGACCGGTTGAAAACGCCACTGATCAGGGTAAAAAGTGCTAACGGAACCCAGGAATTCAGGGAAGCTTCGTGGGAAGAAGCGCTCGACCTTGTAGCCTCGAAAATGAAGGAGATTAAGGAAAAGTACGGTCCGGAAGCATTTGGCCTCTTTAACCACGGGACACCCGGTACACATCTTGAACACCTTTTACGTTCTTATGGCTCCGAATCGAATGCCGAACCGGCTTTTGCCAATTGTCGCGGACCACGTTCCGCAGCCTATTTTTCAACTTTCGGAACCGATGTGGGATCGCCCGAAGCCACCGATATCAGGGATACCAGATGTCTTGTTCTGATCGGCTCGCACCTTGGCGAAAACATGCACAACCAGCAGGTGCAGGAAATGTCGGAAGCGATTGACAATGGTGCCACTATTATCACTGTCGATCCCCGGTTTTCAACTGCAGCAGGCCATTCGAAATATTGGCTGCCCATTAAACCTGCCACCGACAATGCTTTGTTGATGGCCTGGATTCACGTTTTGATTTACGAAAATTTATACAACAAGGAATTTGTTCAGAAATACACTTTCGGGTTCGATTACCTGAAAGAACATGTGAAAAACATGACCCCTGAGTGGGCTTATGGAATTACCGACATTGAACCGGAAATGATCCGCCGGACCGCGCGCGAAATGGCAGGCGCCGCACCGGCTGTGGTAATTCACCCCGGAAGGCACGTTGTATGGTACGGCGACGATACCCAGCGCGAAAGAGCGATGGCAATTTTAAGCGCTTTGTTAGGTGCCTGGGGAAAACGCGGAAGTATTTACCTGCCCGAAACGGCGAAAGTCCCGAAATTCCCGCAGCCTCCTTATCCGGAACCCAAATGGACATGGAAAGATATCAACGAGGGGAAATTCCCGTTGGCAAGTATGGGAGTTACCACCGAATTATTAAAAGCATCGATACCAAGGTTAAATTACAAACATCAGATTAAGGCCTGGCTGGTTGGCGGTACAAACCTGCCGCTTTCGATGCCTGACAAACAACTTTTCCGTGAGGCAGCAGATGCTGTTGAATTTATCGCCGTGATGGATACAATGCCAATGGAAATCACAGGTTACGCCGATGTAATTCTGCCCGAAGCTACTTATCTTGAAAGATATGATTATATCAGGGCTGCACAAAACCGCGAACCCAGTATTGCTTTGCGCATGCCGGCCATTGAACCCATGTACAATACAAAACCCGGCTGGTGGATTGCCAAACAGATTGGCGAAAGACTCGGATTGCACGATTATTTTAATTACAACGATCTCTCCGAAGTAATCGACTGGCAATTAAAACAGCTTGGAACTTCGCTGGAAGAAATGAAAAAAATCGGGATTAAAACTTACCCGAGAAAAACCGGGCCTCTGTATATTGGCGACGGTGAAGATTTTACATTCAATACCAATACAGGTAAAATTGAACTTTATTCATCAGAATTGGCTGACATGGGTTTTGAAGCTATTCCGGTTTACAAACCTCACCAGGAACCGCCTGAAAATTTTTACCGTCTGATTTATGGCCGTGCCCCGATGCACACCTTCTCCCGTACATCGAACAACCATAATTTGTGGGATCTGATGAGCGAAAACAGCGTTTGGGTAAACCCGAAAGTTGCTGATTTGTGGGGACTGAAAAAAGGACAGAAAGTCTGGCTCAAAAATCAGGATGGCGCGATCACTTCGTTTCCTGTGGTAGTGAGAATAACCGAACGGATCAGGTGGGACTCGGTGTACATGGTTCATGGTTTTGGCCATTCCGATAAAAAACTTTCGAGAGCTTTTGGCCGTGGTGCCAGCGATGAAGAATTAATAACCAACATTGACGTTGACCCGATAATGGGAGGAACCGGAATGAGAGGAAACTTTATTACATTTTTAAAAGAAGAACCCGCACTTGTAGGAAAGGAGGTTAAAGCATGAGATATGCAATGGCAATCGACACAAAAAAATGTGTCGGGTGTGGCGACTGCGTGGTTGCCTGTCAAACAGAAAATAATGTACCGCACGGGTATTGCCGCGACTGGATTGTTGAAAGCGTTGACGGTACTTACCCAAACCTGAGTCTTGAATTCAGATCGGAAAGATGCAACCATTGTGATAATTCACCCTGTGTGCGTTGCTGTCCGACGGGGGCAAGTCACACCGAAGAAGGCGGGATTGTGGTGGTTACCCACAACGATTGTATCGGTTGCGGCGCCTGTATTCAATCATGTCCTTACGATGCCCGTTATCCGCACCCAGATGGATATGTTGATAAATGTACATTCTGTTTACACCGTGTGAAAAAAGGTCAGAATCCGGCTTGCGTTGAAGTTTGTCCGACAAAGTGTCTTCACTTTGGCGACCTCGAAGACCCGAACAGTGATGTTTCACTGGCTCTGAAAAACCGCAAATGGAAGGTGCTTGCACCCGAAGCCGGAACAAAACCGCAGTTATATTTTCTCACCTAACCTTTAAAATTCGATTAAAATGAAAGAAGAATTATTTGCAAGCGGCAGGAATATTCCGAATATCGATCCTTATCTGAACATCTGGCACTGGCAGATTCCGCTTTACTTATTTTTAGGTGGGCTGGCAGCAGGAATCCTGTTTTTTGCAGGGTTTTATTATGTAAGAGGGAAAAGTGAAAAAATGCAGGCAACTGTAAAATGGGCGCCAATTATGGCACCGATTGCCCTGATTCTTGGTTTGGGGGCATTATTCTGGGACCTGAAACATAAACTCTATTTCTGGCAGTTATATACTACTATCAGGCTGGAATCGCCAATGGGTTGGGGAGCCTGGACCCTGATGATTATCACACCGATTGCCTTTATCTGGGTAGCCAGTTACATGAAAGAAATCATTCCGGGATGGAACTGGAGATTTAAATTCCTTGATCAGTTCGAAGCACTGGTAATCAAATACCGGCTCTGGGTTGCATGGGCAATGATGATTTATGCCATTATTCTGGGCGTTTACACCGGAATTCTGTTATCGGCATTTAATGCTCGTCCGTTGTGGAATACATCTATTTTAGGGCCTTTGTTCCTGGTTTCCGGATTTTCAACTGGTCTGGCAGCTACCATCCTGATCAGTAAAGATGCGAAAGAAAGAAAAATACTGAGCCGGATTGACCTGATCTTAATAATTGTTGAATTATTCCTGATCACCCACTTATTTATGGGATTCAAAGCAGGTTCGCAAACTGCAATCGAAGCAGCGGCGCTTTTCCTTGGCGGTCAATTCACCGTCAGCTTCTGGACTTTTGTCGTCCTGTTAGGGCTGATTTTCCCGGCAGTACTTGAAACTCTTGAATTGTGGGGATTTCACGTGCCAAAATGGCTACCACCTGTAATGATCCTTTTCGGAGGTCTGATGTTCAGGTTTATCATGGTTGAAGCCGGCCAAATCACACGTTATCTGTATTGATTAATAATTTGAAAGATGAAAAATAAAGAAATTGAAAAAAGCGAACCCAATTACATCAATCCCTACCTGGGAGGTGTTTTGTTAGGATTGCTGGTGCTTTTAACGGTTTACATCACGGGCCGCGGACTTGGAGCCAGCGGGGCCATTAAAAGTTCGGTGGTGGCAACTGCCAATGTGATCACCCCTGAAAAAGCAAAAGAAAACACTTACATGAAGCAGTTCATCACCGACGATCATTCGCCACTTTATACCTGGCTGGTTTTTGAATCAATCGGGGTATTCCTTGGAGGTCTTCTTTCGGGAGTTATATTTGGCAGGGTTAAAAAGTTCAGAATCGAACACAGTCCAAAAATCACCAGTAAAACACGATTAATATTTGCATTGATTGGCGGGGCGCTTTTCGGATTTGGAAGCCAGTTTGGCCGTGGTTGCACAAGCGGCGCTGCATTAAGCGGTACTGCCACCTTTGCGCTTGGCGGAGTGGTGGTGATGTTTGCCATCTTCGGCACTGGTTACGCGGTAGCTTATTTCTTCAGAAAATTATGGATTTAAACCGATTAAAAATTTAAAATTATGGGACCTTTAATTCCAAATGGTATAATCAGCAGCAGCTGGGATTTTGTAATTGCCATTTTATTGGGAATCGCCTTCGGGTTTATCCTCGAAGCTTCAGGATTTTCTTCCTCACGAAATATTGTCGGGGTTTTTTACGGTTACAACTTCGTGGTTCTCCGCGTTTTCTTCACTGCGGTAATTGTTGCAATGGTGGGTCTGCTTTATTTCGATTATTTCGGATGGATTGACATGTCGAAAATATTTATTCTTCCAACTTATCTGACACCCATGATTTTCGGTGGTTTGATAATGGGAGTTGGCTTTATTCTGGGGGGGTTCTGCCCTGGTACCAGTTTTACAGCAATTGCAATTGGGAAGCTCGACGCGCTGGTTTATACAATCGGTATTTATATTGGAATCTACATTTTTTCAATCGGATATCCGCTTTTAGAGGGATTTTATAACAGTGGAAACCTTGGAAACATAACACTTACCCAGGCGACCGGAATTCCGGCTTATTGGTTTGCAATTGCATTCACAGTGATTGCATTAGCTGCATTTTGGGGAACCATGTTTATCGAAAAACGGGTAAGAAAGAATTATACTGAATATAAATTCTAAGCTGATGAACAGAAATTATATCATCCTTACTGTATTAATGACAGCACTTGCTTTTGGCACAATTTTCCTGATAAAAGACAAACAGCCAAAGCAAATTGAGGCGCAGCAGCTGTTAGCTGAAATTGTTCAGCCTACACGTTATGTAACCACCGATCAGGTGGCAAAGATGATCATCGCAAAAGATCCGTCGCTGATGTTAATTGATGTTCGTGATGCAGCGTCGTTTAATAAGTATTCATTGCCCAATGCTGTTAATCTTCCTATTGACAGCATGATGAGCCGCGATTATTTGAGTAATCTGGGAATACCGGGAACCAAAGCAGTTTTTTATTCAAACGACGATATCAAGTCCGACCAGGCCTGGGTTCTGGCAAAACGGCTGGGATACAACAGCATTTATGTAATGAAAGGCGGTTTAAACACCTGGATGACAACGATCATCAACCCTCAGGAACCATCAAACGATGAGCCATACTCAGCTTTTGAAACCTACTCTTTCAGAAAAGGAGCGCAGCAATATTTTACCGGTGCAAAAACAGAAAGCGCTGAAAATTCAAAAGTTTCGGTAAAAGTTGAAAAGAGAGCAAAATCAGGTGCCGCCAAAGGAGGTTGCTGATAACATTTTAATTCAAAAATCAGGAAAGAATGAAAATTAATGAATTAAATCCCTGGAAAACGATGACAGGCATCCTGTCGGTTTTTGTGATTTTGATCCTAATCGGATTCCTTACCATGTCGAAACCAATCATTTCATACAAACTCGACATGGACCAGACTATTAAAGAACTGAAAAACAGCAATGCTCTTTTCTCTCCGGCTGAATTAGACAGTTTTCTGAACAAGAAGCTGGGAAACGTGGTTCTTTTCGATATCCGCGACAATTTTGTTTTCGGACAGGGACATATTCCGGGAGCAGTAAATATGTCGGCCAATGAATTATCAAAAAAAGAAAACATTGAACGCTTAAACGACCTGAACAAAAAAGGGGTGACCGTGGTGCTTTACGGTGAGGACCAGTTACAGGCAAACGGTCCGTGGATGCTTTTCAGGCAGGCCGGGTTTAATAACGTGAAAGTCCTTCAGGGTGGCTACCGTTTTTATGCCGAAAACAAAGACAGTATTAATGTTGCCAAAACCGGCGATGCTTTTGTAAAGGAAATACCCCGTTTCGATTATGCAGCAATGGCAGCGCCAAAAGACAGTTCAGAAACGGTAACCAATACCGGGAAAGAACAGGTAACCGTGGCAAAACGCGAAAAAGCAGGCGCTGCAAAAGGAGGTTGTTAAGATAAACCGGAGTACAAAATTCAGGATAAATGATATTATATTGAATCCCGGGGATGATATTCTCCGGGATTTTTATTAAAATGATTTTTTATTCCTGTTTACTAAAATTATTTTTACACCTGAAATTAAACTGAAAAATATGTCACGTATCCTGGTTATTGACGACGAACGGAGCATCCGGAACACTTTGAAAGATATTCTTGAATATGAAAAATATGAGGTTGATCTGGCTGAAGATGGGATAAAAGGAATTGAAAAAGTAAAAAACAACAGCTTCGATATTGTTCTCTGCGATATAAAAATGCCAGGAATGGATGGCATCGAAGTACTTGAACAACTGTTGCAACTGGCGCCCGATGTGCCTGTGGTTATGATTTCGGGGCATGGAAATATTGACACCGCTGTTGAGTCGATAAAAAAAGGCGCTTTCGATTTCATTGAAAAACCACTCGATCTGAACCGGTTACTCATAACTATCCGAAACGCGATGGACAAATCGCACCTGGTTACCCAAACCAAAATCCTGAAAAAGAAAGTCAATATAAAATACGAAATTGTCGGTGAATCGAAAGCGCTGAAAGAAATCGTTGAAATGGCCGACCGTGTTGCCAAAACCGATGCCCGCGTGCTGATTACCGGCGCCAACGGAACAGGCAAAGAACTGATTGCAAGGCGCATTCACGATCAAAGCAATCGCTCGTCAGGACCTTTCATTGAAGTGAATTGTGCTGCAATTCCGTCGGAACTGATCGAAAGCGAATTGTTCGGACACGAAAAAGGATCGTTTACCTCGGCAGTAAAACAGCATATTGGCAAATTCGAACAGGCAAATGGCGGAACTCTTTTCCTCGACGAAATCGGCGATATGAGTTTATCGGCACAGGCCAAGGTTTTGCGGGTGTTGCAGGAAAGCATCATCAGCCGGGTTGGCGGCGATAAACATATAAAAGTCGATGTTCGCGTGGTTGCGGCAACTAATAAAAATCTTTTTAATGAAATTGCTGAAAATAAATTCAGGGAAGATTTATACCACCGGTTAAGCGTCATCCTCATCCGGGTGCCTTCATTAAACGAGCGGATCGAAGATATTCCGCTTCTAGCCAACCATTTCATACAGATTATTTGCGATGAATATGGTATGCCTGTAAAAACAATTGCGGATGATGCTGTTGCCGAATTGCAAAAAATCAAATGGACCGGTAATATCCGCGAGTTCCGTAATGTAATTGAACGACTGATTATTTTATGCGACCAGAATATTTCGGGAGAAGATGTTCTGAAGTTTGCTGCCCCTTTAAAATAAGCAATAAATCAGGAGAAAACAGACTTTTTTTTATCGCCTCTGAAAACATCTTTTCCCTTTCATTGTTGAATAAACTGTGAATATTTCTTAATAAAGAATGTTTGATAAAATAATGCCTCTGTTTTCGGAAGTTTAATTTGTCATGGTGTATTATTATATTTTCCAAAGGAAAATATTGCTTCCGTTTTCAGAGGCTTTTTATTTATGATTCTTTCTAATCTCTAGCAGAGCAAATCCTATACTTTACCCCTATTCTAAAACTGACGCTGTTTATAAAAGAAGTTTTAGGAATATCGTCTCGTAAAGTATGTTTATCTTCATATTCCGAATGATATAAGTTCAACCGCGAGAATATGGAGAGATTGTCAATGATTATACTTTTTAACTCCATATCGATAAAAGCGCCTATGCCTAATTTGTTTTTCCTTTTTTCAATATCTTCGCCGGTATTAAAATAAATAATTTCATTCCTTTCCTTGTCCAAACCAATGGAAAAATAATCATTGTCCTGTTTGTAATAATTTAATCCGGTTTCTGCGCCTACCGAGAATTCAAGGCAATTGGAAGTCACTAACTTCTGGGCTGCGCCAATATTCACACTAGATGTGGAAAACCTGCCATTTACTGATTTAACTATATAGGAACCAAATATGTCGCGATAAAAATCTGTAAATGAATTATTGCCCTTTTGGGCAGCCTGCAATTCAACAAATACGAATTGTCTTTTAAAATGCCAGGAATAAGCAAAACTTATTCCCGCTGTGTTTTTGTAAAAGTCGGCATCGCTTGTGGTATAAGTACCTGCCAACTCGAAAGATTGCGCCCAGCTACTTGTTTTTGAAATGAAAAATATTGCATTCAAAACACAAATTACAATTACAGATTTCCTTGTTAATTTTAATTTCATCAAATTTTAATGGTTAATATTATGTGTGTTTTAATTTAGACAAGGGAAGAAAATTTTGTTATTCTTAAAAGTGAGTATAATAATTTGAATATACAGAAAAGAACAATGTGTTATTCGGCATGATGCTCAAACAGCTTTCCGGTAAACAGAAAATCACAGGATAAAAAGTAAATTAATATCTACCAACTACATAAGGTATGTTGAAATAGAATAACGAAAGATAATTCAATGATATAAACCACAGTTGATTCATCCTAATAAGGCATCGTCTAGTATTTTACTTTCAGGATATAATAAACCGCATTCAGAATAATGTAAAGCAGGATTATTATTGCCAGCGCATAAATATGAAAAACAGCCAGCAATAAAACCGATAACGCCAGGAACAGGTAACGGTACCAGTTGTCGCCAAATTTCAATGATTTAAATTTTAACGAAAACATGGGCATAGTTATCACCATCATCCCCGACATAAATATTCCGAAGAAGACAAGGTTTTTTGTGGAATAAACCATCCTGAGCAAATCTGTATATTCAGGAAATTGAAGCATCAATCCCATCGCAGCCCAGAAAATGCCATTGGCAGGAATGGGCAGACCACGGAAAAAATGTTCGTTACTTGTGTTTGTGTTAAACCTCGCCAGCCTGATCGCACCGAAAACAGGCAAAAGGAACGATGTGAAAAGGATCAGCCATTCAAACCATCTTCCGCTGATTTCCTGGATCGGAAGATTTTTTCCGAAAAGCGAGAGTTCGAGTAAGGTAAAAAGAATTGCACCCGGGGCAACTCCGAATGAAACCACGTCCGCCAGGGAATCGAGTTCTTTACCGATTTCTGAATATGCTTTTAACAAACGGGCGACAAAACCGTCAAGAAAATCGAAAAGCGCTGCAGCACAGATAAAAATCGCGGCCCAGACCAAATGCCCGTCAATGGCAAAAATGGTTGCAAGCGAACCCGAAACAAGGTTCAGGGAAGTTACAAAATTGGGTATCTGACTGATGATTTTTTTCACTGCTGAATAGTTGCCAGAATTGTTTGTCCTCCCGCCGGTGTATCTCCGAGTTCCACCATAACCTTTGAGCTGAGGGGTAAAAATATGTCAACTCTCGAACCAAACCTGATAAATCCGTATTCAGCGCCCTGTTCAATCAGGTCGCCGGGTTTTTTATAGTTGCAAATCCGCCGGGCAACTGTTCCTGCAATCTGCCGGGCAAGAACTTCGGTGCCATTTTTAGTTTTGAAAACTGTTGAACAACGCTCGTTCAGATGTGACGATTTTTCGACAAAAGCCGGATAAAATGCACCTTTGATATGTTTTTTGTAGGTCACCTCACCGCCAACCGGGGCACGGTTTTGATGAACATTTAACGGCGACATAAAAATTGAAATCTGTATTCGCCTGTCGTTAAAATATTCATTTTCATCTACTTCCATAATTTCAACTATTTTACCGTCGGCGGGCGCAAGAACATGACTTTCATTTTTCACCACTTTTCGCTTCGGAACACGGAAAAAATAGACCACCAGTCCGGCCAGAACCACCGAGGCAGCCATCAGAAAATAATAAATCAGAAAATTCTGCAGAAAAATATAGATAATCATATCTAAAACAGCAATTGTAAAAAATGCAATGGGAATAACTTTTAACCCTTCCTTATGAATTTTCATTGTTCAAATATTTCCAAATAAAGCAATCCAGACAAAAATAACCGGCGCAGCAAATAGCAAAGTATCAAACCGGTCCAGCATTCCGCCATGCCCGGGAAGAATATTCCCCGAGTCTTTAACACCAGCTTCACGTTTTAGTTTCGATTCGAAAAAATCGCCCGAAGTACCAAATGCCACGATCAGCAAGGCAATAACAATCCAGTTGATCAGGCTGAGTTCATGAAAAATAACTGAGTTCAGAATTCCCATGATAACCGCAAACACTGCTCCTCCGATCAATCCTTCCCACGATTTTTTCGGCGATATTCTTACACAGATTTTGTGTTTTCCCATTAACGATCCAAATACGTATGCCATCGAATCGTACATCCAGATTATCAAAAAAATCCCGGTCAAAATCCAGGGATAAAATTCAGCATTCCCATTATTCACAGGAGTAATAATAAAGTTTAACAGGCTGAAAGGAAGTGCAATATAAATGACTCCTGCAATGGTTATCATGCTGTTCCTGAATCCGTTTTTCTTTTTATCGAATAAATCGGGAATCAAAGTAAACATTGGTATCAGAATGGACAGAAATATGAATTTCTGAGGAATTACCTGACCCGATGCCAGAAAGAAAATAACAAAAAGCAGAAAACCGCAGATCAATCCTATTTTTGTCGATGGGACATACCCGATGTTTTCACTGATTTTATAAAACTCGAAAAGTGTAAGAAGCAGAAATCCTGTAAAAACAGCCAGAAAAACATACCGGTGGATGAGAATCCCGGCCAGTAAAATTGCTCCAAACGCAATTCCGGTCAAACTTCTTCTTACAAGGTCTTTCAATGTTTCAGGTTTTTAAGCAAAAGCGCTGCTTTCCCGGCATCTTTTTCTGCCACATAAATACTAAACTCGCCAAAAGACTGGTAGGTTGTATCGTGCCGGTTCAACACAACTGCCTTTATCCCTTCGTTTTCAAGCAATTCTTTTGCTATCGAAGCTTTATATTCGTGTGCAGTCATGTAAACTTCAACCCAACCTTTTTCCATTGTGCAAATGTAAAAAATAAATGAAAGGTGGAAACAGAAAGTTTTTGTGAATTACAATTTGGAAATTATGGTACTGCCGGTTGAAATTCAAGGCATCATTCAGAAATGAACACCCTTAATTCCCGCGGGCCGTGAGCACCCAGAACCAGCGTTTTTTCAATGTCGGCAGTGCGGCTGGGACCTGTGATCAGTGCAACGTGCGAAGGAAATTTGTCTTTGTATTTTTCGAGAATTCCGGAATATGCTTTTTCGAGGTAATCAACCAGTTGGTTTTTGTATGCAATTACTATGTGAACCGTCGGGTAAACAAACATCCGCCGGCCACCCTTTTGCGCCGAACTGACCATTACCGAACCAGTGTGGGCAATCAGATATTCACAACCGGTAATGCCAACTTCAACGTTTTTGTCCGGTCCTGAATACTTCTGAAACGCAATACCGGAATCTTGTAATTTACCTGTTATTTCCTCCTCGTTACAAAAAATACTCTCCGTTCTGAAATTTCCCAAAAAATCTTTTAAAGCCACGAACAGATCTTTTTCATCAGGAAAGATATGTACAAACCCATTTACCTTTTCCAGATTTTCCTTGAAGGCCAGTTCAAGCGGCAAATCGATGGAATGGTAAACGGGCTTTTCAAAATCAGGCATTTCGGGTACCGGATGAACAGCATTTTTCAGCTTGCCCAATATTTCCTCCCTTGCCTGGTCCATTTAAAATAAGGTTGTTTTGTTCTCCCCTTTATTTTCTGAAGGAACTTCAGACGATTTTTCCTTTTCCGTATTTTTTGTTTTCACTTTATCTTCAACAAAGCCATTCTCAGGAATTACGTGTTTTTTCTCCCATGGACGTTTCCCAAAAATCACTTCCAGGTCTTCGCTGAAAATAACTTCTCTTTCGAGCAGAAGATTGGCAAGCTTTTCGTGTCCTTCCCTGTTTTTTGTTAAAACATCGATGGCACGTTTATATTGACTTTCGATCAAAGATTTAACTTCCTCGTCAATCAGTTCGGCAGTTTTTTCGCTGTAAGGCTTTGTAAACGAGAAATCGGACTGACCCGTGGAATCGTAGTAACTTACATTTCCAACCTTTTCGCTCATCCCGAAAATACTTACCATTGCATACGCCTGTTTGGTAACTTTTTCAAGATCGTTTTGTGCACCCGACGATATTTTACTGAAGGCAATCTGCTCAGCCGCCCTTCCACCAAGGGCAGAACACATTTCGTCCAACAGTTGTTCCTTTGTAGTGATTGAACGTTCCTCGGGCAGGTACCAGGCTGCACCGAGCGCTTTTCCACGGGGTACGATGGTTACTTTCACCAGCGGATGCGCATGTTCGAGCAGCCAGCTGATTGTGGCATGACCGGCTTCGTGGTAAGCAATAGTTTTTTTCTCGTCAACCGAAATGATTTTATTTTTCTTTTCAAGCCCGCCCACAATCCTGTCAACTGCATCGAGAAAATCCTGTTTGCCGACCGATTCATGATCTTTACGGGCTGCAATCAATGCGGCCTCGTTACAAACATTTGCAATGTCGGCTCCTGAAAAACCGGGTGTTTGTTTTGCAAGAAAATCGACTTTTAAATCAGGATCAAGTTTCAGTGGCCGTAAATGAACGTTGAATATCTCAGCCCTTTCGTTCAGGTCGGGTAATTCCACGTGAATCTGCCTGTCGAAACGGCCTGCGCGCATTAAAGCACGGTCGAGGATATCAGCCCGGTTTGTTGCTGCAAGAATAATCACACCTGTATTGGTATCGAAACCATCCATTTCGGTAAGTAACTGGTTCAGCGTATTTTCGCGCTCATCGTTTGAACCGAGATTGGGGTTTCTTCCCCTTGCCCGGCCAATTGCATCAATTTCGTCGATAAATACAATACACGGGGCTTTTTCCTTGGCCTGTTTAAATAAGTCGCGCACCCGCGAAGCTCCAACTCCAACAAACATTTCAACAAAATCGGAACCCGACATTGAAAAGAAAGGAACATCGGCTTCACCGGCAACTGCCTTTGCAAGAAGCGTTTTCCCTGTTCCGGGAGGGCCTACAAGCAAAGCGCCTTTCGGGATTTTACCACCCAGTTTTGTGAATTTTCCAGGATTTTTAAGGAATTCAACAATTTCAACAACCTCCTGCTTTGCTTCCGACAAACCTGCCACATCTTTAAAAGTTGTGGATACTTTCTGGTCTTTGTCGAAAATTTTGGCCTGCGATTTTCCAACGCTGAAAATACCACCGGCACCACCTCCGCCACCACGGCTCATCCGTCTGAAAATCCACCACCAGAGGAGAATGATCAATACAAAAGGCCCGATCGTCCAGAGAATCTCACCCGCCCAATTCCTTTCTTCCTTGTATTCAAGAGATATGTTTGAATTGCCTCCCTGCGCTTCTTTCAAATTGTTTTCGAAAGTTTCAACCGATCCGATATTAAATGAAAAGTGCGGGCCATTTTCAGCAGGTTTTGTAAAGTTTGAATCAAATTTTGACTTGTACTTATCCAACTTGTCCTTCTTAATATAAACCGTGGCAAGTTTATCATTCACAACGACAATCCTTTCGATGTCATTGTCGGCCAGCATCGTCGATTTAACCTCGTTCCAAGTGGTTTTTATCGGTCCGCGGCTCGTATTAAAATAAAACTGAATGACGATAAATATAATGGCAATAATGCCATAGATCCAGTAAGCATTGAATTTTGGCCCCTTCCCGTCGTTTCTCCTTCCGGAATTAAACTGACTGAATGGATTATTCAGGTTTTTGTTTTCTTTATTCTCTTTGTTATCTGTCATGATACTGATTAATTTTCATCTTTTACTTTTGTTGTTTTTGCATCGGCCCAAAGCCCTTCCAGGTTATAAAATTCCCGGGCATCTTTCTGAAATACATGCACCATAATATCACCGTAATCAAGCAAAATCCAGATTGAGTTCCGGTAGCCGTCTTTATGCCATGCATCTGTTCCTGTCATCTCCTTCACAGTGTCCTCAACTGAAAGAGCAATTGAATTGGCCTGAGTGGTGGAAGTTCCGTGGCAGATAACAAAATAACCACATTCAGTGTGGTTTATTGTGTTTAAATCAACAATGGTTATCTCTTTGCCTTTTATCCTTTGAATACCTTCAATAACACCCTTCAGAATTTTATCAGTTGCCCCTTCGCTTTCTGCCATATATAATTTTATTCTGCAAAGATAATCTTTTTGTAATAGTCCTATTTTGTGTAATTTTCGTTTTTATTTCTGTACATCCCGGCATTTACCCATCAAACCGGTTTTGTTGAATTAAGTTCAATTTTAATACTGAAACTGTATCATGGTCACAAAAAAATTAATCTTTTTAAAAGAAACTGAATCCACCAACAACTATGCCAACCAGCTTGTTTTGTCGAAAGCGGCAGAACATGGTACTGTCGTTTTGGCACAACACCAGATCAAAGGCAGAGGGCAACAGGGAAACACATGGGAAAGCGAAGCCGGAAAAAACCTTTTGGCAAGCATTATTCTGTTCCCCTATTTCTTATCGGCTTCAAAACAATTTTATCTTTCAAAAATTATAAGCCTTGCGATTGTCGATTTTTTAAAAACCGAAGTAAATAATGTATTCATCAAATGGCCAAACGACATTTATATTCAAAACAAAAAAGTTGCAGGCATTTTGATTGAGAATGCAGTGACAGGAGCGACCCTTTCGTCATCAATCGTTGGGATCGGACTGAACCTGAACCAGGAAATATTTATTTCAGATGCTCCCAATCCGGTTTCTTTGAAAAATCTCACCGGGAGAGATTATCAAATTGAAGATGTTGCAGATGAAATTTGGGAGAATTTCGAAAAGTGGTATAGAAAACTTGAATCGGGAGATTTTACCGGAATCGACAAAGCATATTACGAAAATCTTTTCAGGATAAATGAGTGGAATATATTTTTAAAAGATGGAGTGGAATTTGAAGCCAGAATAACCGGGATCGGTGAATTCGGGCAGTTGATCCTCACCGAAAGAAATGGCAAAAAATCGGAATACATGTTCAGGGAGGTTGAGTTTGTTATTTGAAAAATGTTTGCTGGTCGCTGTTTTCTTTTTCTTCCCCCTCATCCTTCGGGGGAAGGATAGGAAGGGGGCTGCTTACTGAAATGGCAACGCCGCTAGCGTATTTGCCAGGTTATCAAGTCCATCCTCAAGCTTATTACCAGCTAACATTTTCATCATCATACTCATTTCGATGTGAAGCGTCAACCGCATTTTGGTTTGATTAGCATCCACCGGCATCAACTGAACCCAGAATGTGAAACTTACCGGCAGTCCGCCCGAACTCTCCACTTTTATTGTTTTAAAGGGTTCGCGGTTTACAATTCGGATTTCGGCCACACCAATTCCTGTAATATTAAAACTGCACGAATCTGTATCAGACCTGAAATCGGTGATTTTAACCTGCGGAATTTTTTCGGTTATCTTTTCAATTAATCCCGAATTTAAATAGGTTGCCAGGTTTTTGAAGTTTGACAGATAATTGAAAACCACCTGCTCGTTGTGATTGATCAGTTTTACGCTGCTGGTATATTTGCTAAGTGACATTATTCGCTTTTAGTTTTATTTGTTTGATAAAGCCTGAGTCCTTTTATGTATTTGAAATGTTTTATGTTCAATGTAAATAATTCCATATTGTAAACCAATGCGGTTGAGGCTATAAATGCATCCGGGATACTGATTTTATGACTTAATGAATATTCAAGCATCAGATTGTAAAATACTTTACTGACTTCGTTATCAATAGCTTTTACATCCAAACATAAAATGTCTTTTTCGATTTGTTTAAGTTCGCTTTTATTAATGGCCCCGAAGAAAAGTTCCCCGGCCGTGATAACGCTGATAGCAATATTCTCTTCCCCGATTTCCTTTAATTCAGCAATAATCTTTTTATTATTCCTGTATAATTCAATAATAATATCAGTATCGCAAAGAATCATTCCTCTCTCTTCCAGGCAGTTTCCCTTAGATTTAGCTCACCTGAACTGCGATTTGCCCAGAGTCCAATAGAATTGAAAATGGAATGTCCGGATTTTTTTTTACCCTTTTTCTTTTCAATTTCAACAAAGTCGTACTGCGAAAGCAATTTTTTTAAAAATGTTACCTTCTTTTTGTCTTTGACTTTGAGAACCAATTCTTCCATAACATCAGTTTTAAATTATTTTCCCCAGTTGGCCGGGTCTTCACGCCATTTCATTAACGTCTCCACCTGGTCTCTGGTCACAACACCCAGTTGAACGGCAGTGTCAATTAAAATCTGGTAGTGGCTTAGAGTGGTCAATTCAATTCCGGCTTTTTTAAAATTTTCTGCGGCATGCGGAAAACCGTATGTAAAAATGGCCACCATCCCGATAACAACAGCGCCAAAATGGTTCACTGCCTCTGCAGCGTTGATACTGCTTGTTCCGGTAGATACCAAATCCTCAATTACCACAACTTTCTTACCCTGTTTCAAATCACCTTCAATCAGGTTTTCCAGTCCATGTCCTTTCGGTGTGGACCGGATGTAAATAAATGGCAGTCCCAGAACTTCTGCAACCAGCGCCCCGATTGCAATTGCACCGGTTGCAACACCGGCAATCACTTCAGCCTGCGGATATTTTTCGCGGACAACATCCACAAATCTGTCGCGGATAAAAGTGCGCACGGCAGGATACGATAAAATTTTCCGGTTATCGCAGTAAATAGGTGATTTCCAACCAGAAGCCCAGGTAAAAGGATTTGTCGGCTGTATTTTTATGGTGTTAATTTCCAGTAATTTTTTTGTTACTTCAATTTGTGCAGTATTCATAATAAATGTGCATTTTTATTTAAAAAACAAATGTATGAAGTTTTTTTAAATGAAAGGAAGATCGTTGTTACCCAGACCGGGAATGCACCATTTCTTAAAGAAGCTGTAAATGCAGAAAATTTCGATTCGGTTGAAGACGTTAAACACTGGTTTTTGAAATTTGAACCTACTGAAATCAGCCAGGCAATTCTGATCCATCCGGAACCTGTAAAATTCTGGAACGATCTTTTTCAACCTGCTTTTATGTTGTTACCTGCGGCTGGCGGTGTTGTTGTCAAAAATAATAAACTGCTTTTTATCAAACGAAACAACAAATGGGATTTACCAAAGGGGAAAATTGACGACGGAGAATCAGCCCGGGATGCCGCAACCAGGGAGGTTTCGGAAGAATGCGGAATTGACGGTCACAAAATTACCAAAACTCTGCCTTCAACTTTCCATATTTATCAATGGGCTTACAAAGATTCTTACAGACAGTGGATTTTAAAGGAAACGCACTGGTTCGAAATGATTTACGATGGAACTGAAAATGGATCTCCTCAAACAAAGGAAAATATCACAGAAATAAGATGGTTTGAGAAAAACGAACTGATTGAGGTTCTTGCAAATACTTACGAAAGTCTGAAACAGATCATCTCGTTTTATTCAATTTGATCTTCCTCCAGATTTTCAAGGTAACTCAGGCCGATGCGCAATTCGCCGTAACTGATTTCATCGCCGAAAAATGTTTTTGCCTCGCCAAAACTCTTTGTCTGAGCAGATTTGAAGTACGCGACAATCCTTTTTAACTTTTCTTCGTTCAGAAGTTCTTTCACATCTAGTTCACCTTTGCGGACATAAAATGCAAGGTGGTTTTCGATTGTGCTGGCTGTCAGCGACCTTTTCTTTGCAATTTCATCGACGGTTTTTCCCGATTTGAAAAGTTCAAAACTATCCTTTTTTGTGTCGTGTTTTGGAATTTTTTCTTTCTTTTTCCCTTTCAGCGGTATTTCTCCTTTTTCGATGTTGTTTTCATCGCAGTAGTGCTGAATGATCTGAAGAATATCGGCGCCAAACTGCCTGATTTTTTTCTCGCCCATCCCGTTGATTAACTGAAGCGAAGCCGCATCGATTGGCAGGTAATTCACCATTTCATACAGTGCTTTTTGTGAGAAAACCATGTAAACCGGAATGCCGGTTTCAATGGCTTTCTCGTACCTCCACGACCGGAGAAGTGAGTAAAGCAGCGGATTCGGAATATTATCGGGATTTACAATTTCAGCAACTTTTTGTTTTTTGGCCGAAGGTTTCTCTGTTTCCACCATGGCTTTTGCCCTTGAATCAAGAATCTGTTTTACGTTAAATCCTGATTTACAGACTTTAAAACCTGCCAGTTTTTGTTCTGAATCATCGGTAATTTTCGAAACCACATTTTTTATTTGTTTCCTCAGCGCCCGGTTATCAATATCCAGATCGGCCTTTTCCAACCCTTCAATAACCAAAGTTTTTACTTTCCCGTTAAAATAAACCGAAGCTTTTGAAATACGTTCCTGGAGCTTTTCATTCTGTTCAACATCGCGATTCAGTTGTAAAAGCTGGTTGAGCTGATTCTGAAATTTATCTGCAACTTCCAGTATTTCAGTTGAAAATACATTTTGTAATTTTTGAATCTGACCGGTTAAAACTTCAGGAACCGAAGAACTGTTCTCCTCTAAAAGTTTGATTAATGATTTCAGTTGATAAGAAATGTAACCAAACTGAAAAAGACTGAACAGAATTTCGCGCTGGTATTCGAGTTTTGCTTTGTTCAGTTCATCTTCACCGGGCTGATTTTCCTCCACATTCCTGATAAATCCGCTTACCGTGTTATCGTTAATAATGCTGCGGCCGGAGATTGGCGAACTCAAAACCAAACCTTCGAGTGTTTTGCAACGGCTCAACGCCACATAAACCTGTCCGTGGGCAAACGATAATTCAGCGTCGATTATCGCCCGTTCAAAAGTCAAACCCTGGCTTTTGTGAATTGTGATTGCCCAAGCCAGTTTAAGCGGAATCTGGCTGAAAGTCCCTTCAAGTTCTTCCTTTATTTCGGATGTGTTTTCATCGATCGAATATTTTATGTTCTCCCAAAGCAAAGGATTTACTTCAATTTCATCTTCTTCACCCGGACAGCGAACGAAAACCGTATCTTCTGTAATTTCCGTCACTATTCCGATTTTACCATTGAAGAACATTTTTTCAGGAGAGGGATCGTTTTTTACAAACATCACCTGCGCACCGGCTTTTAATTTCAGTTCGCTTTCCGTAGGAAAAGAATAATCGGGGAAATTCCCTTCAATTGTTGCCTTGAAAACTTTTGCCGCCGGACGGAGCGACCGCAGTTTTGCCTCGTTTATCCTGTCAGCCTGAACATTGTGTGTGCAAAGCGTAATGTATCCTTCGTTATCAGAAGGCTCAAAATCAGGGATGTAGCGTTTATTTAATGCTTCAACCGCTTCACGGTCGAGTTTGTTGTCACGGATTATATTCAGGATTGAAATAAAATGGTCGTCTTCCTGCCTGAATACATGTTTCAGTTCGATGCTTACAAACGATGTTTCGCGTAAAACCTTGCTGCTGAAGAAATAAACTGTTTCGTATTCGTGTTTCAGCAAATTCCACTCGTCGTTTTTGACCACCGGTGCCAACTGCTGCAAATCGCCAATCATTAATACCTGTGCCCCGCCAAACGGTTTTTTGCTGTTTCTGAAACGACGCAAAACCCTGTCAACCGCATCGAGAATATCGGCACGAACCATGCTGATTTCGTCGATAACAAGCAAATCGAGGCTCCGGATGATGTTGATTTTCTCGCGGGTAAAACGCATTTGTCCGGTTTGTTCGCGCTCGTTCCCTATTTGGGGAGCAAACGAAAGCTGGAAAAAAGAGTGAATGGTAACTCCTCCGGCATTAATTGCAGCCACACCTGTAGGAGCAACAACAATCATCCTTTTTGGAGAATTCTCCTTCAGCGTTTTCAGAAAAGTGGTTTTACCGGTGCCTGCTTTCCCGGTCAGAAAAATATTTTGCCCGGTGTACCGCACAAAATTGAAAGCAAGTTCGAGTTGTTCGTTGGTTTGCATGAATGTCATTTTCAGGAAATCATCTCCTCGATCATTTTTAATTCAATGTCGGGCTGGGTGATTTCAAATTTTGCCTTCCGGTAAAACTCATTTCGTTTTTTTAAAGTTTCGTCGATAAATGCAACCAGTTCTTTTCTTGATTTACCTTTGATCAGCGGGCGTTCGGTTTTCGAACTCATTAACCGGTCGGCCAGAATGGAAGCATCGATATTAAGAAAAATTGTTTTACCGGATTTATTCATCAGTTCGATGTTGTCGAAAAAACAGGGAGCGCCGCCGCCTGTTGCAATCACAATATTGGTGAATTCCGAAAGTTCCTCGAGCGCTTTGCGTTCCTTTTTTCTGAACTCTGCCTCGCCTTCTTCGGCAAATATCTGTGGAATGGTTTTATGATTGCGCATTTCGATGTAATGATCCATATCGACGAACTGCAAATTCAAATGCTCTGAAAGCATTCGCCCCAAGGTGGATTTGCCACTTCCCATGTAACCAATTAGAAAAATCCGCATTAAAATTGCCCCCTTCCCGGTCTTCCCCCGAAGGGTGAAGGAGAAAAATATTTATTCATCTGTTTTTATGTTTTAAACTTTGAATTAAAAAAGCGACATCTGAGTCGGATCAGGAGTATCTTTTTTAGGCCGTTTTATTTCGAAGGGAATATCATCGAAAACCGGTTTTTCAGGAGATTCTGCAGGTTCGGCAGTTTCAGTTTCTTCAAGTTCCTCCAACTCAACTATTTCGTCAGGTTCCGGTTTATCGTGCTCATCTTTTATTACAGCTTCAATCTCCTTGATATTCCCAACTTCGTAATTTGTCAACCGTTTTCCTTTCGCTTTCCACGATTTTACCCCGATGAATTCAGCAACTTCGATAATTTCATTTTCACGGTCGGCATATTTTCCGCCAAATTCAATTTCAAATCTTGGATAACGTACCCAGGTCACACTCACAAGTTTATTGTCGGGATGATCGCCGGTAAAGTGGATCATTTTCCCTTCCGCGTCTTCAATTTCAAATCGTTTTACATAGTAGAACTGCTGTTCGGCATCGAAATAAACTACCGACAAAATCTTGTTGTTGTCAAATTTTTCAATGGTTAAGATATCCGATTCAAAATGATTGCTTAAATCGAAGTTATATAACTGATAATCACCTCTTTTGTAAATTACAAGGATTTTATCTTCACCCCAGAATTCGCCAAGAAATTTGCCCCTGTTGTCGGCATTCAGGCGTAAAACATCTTCGTCGAACCAGATTTTACGTCCACCCAAAGTTGAATGACCTTTTTCCTTCTGGGTGATTTTATGAACCTCGTATTTAGTAAGTAGGTTACCCATCGATTGACGCCCTTTTATAGCAAGTTCGCCCAAATCAACTTCGAAAACCAGTTTCTTTAAACGCGGTTTGGGTTTTAAAATGATTTTTAAAACTTCCGACTCACCATTTGGATTGGCAGAGAAATAAACCACGCGCGATCCTTTGGTTTCCATGGTCAGGTTGTATTCCTTGTCGCGGGTTACGCCCGTGACTGCAAACCGCTTCATATAATAAAATCCGGTTTCACCATCCTTGTAAACCACGTTGTAAACGGTGCGGTTGTCGTTCTTTTTGAAAACCTCGACATGAAGCGGATTTTTATCGATAAAAGCTTTTTCCGAAACTTTCGAGATAAAGTAGGTTCCATCGCGGCGGAAAACGATAATATCGTCAATGTCGGAACAATCGCAGATATATTCGGCTTTTTTCAAACCTGTTCCCACAAAACCTTCCTTGCGGTCGAGATACAGTTTTTCGTTGCGAACCACCACTTTTGTTGCCACAATATTTTCAAAGCTGCGGATCTCTGTTCTGCGTTCTTTTCCCTTTCCGTATTTGGCTTTCAGATGATTAAACCATTTTATGGTAAAAGGTATAATATTACGGATATCATTTTCAACCTGCGCAATTTCATCTTCGATGGCTTTCAGCATTTCATCGGCCTTGTCCTTATTGAATTTTAGGATCCGGGCCATTTTGATTTCCATCAGTTTCAGGATATCGTCGCGGGTGACTTCACGTTTCAGCTTTGGTTTCCAGGGATCCAGCCGGTTGTCGATGTGGGCAATCGCCTGATCCATGTTTTCTGCATCTTCAAATTTCTTGTCTTTGTAAATCCGTTCTTCGATAAATATTTTTTCGAGCGATGAATAATGCCAGGCCTCTTCAAGTTCCGATTTGCGTATTTCGAGTTCGAGTTTTAAAAGCTGAAGTGTGCTGTCGGTCGAGCGTTTCAGGATTTCTTTGACACCGATAAAAATCGGTTTGTCGTTTTCGATGATCACCGAATTGGGAGAGAGTGAAACCTCGCAATCGGTGAAAGCAAACAATGCGTCGATGGTTTTATCAGACGAAACTCCGGGAGCCAGTTGAATCTGTATTTCGACATTTTCAGCAGTATTATCGTCGATCTTTTTGATCTTTATTTTGCCTTTTTCGTTGGCTTTTATTATTGTTTCAATCAGCGTTCCGGTGGTTTTGCCAAATGGCAACTCGGTAATCACCAGTGTTTTATTGTCGCGTTTCTCGATTTTTGCCCTCACTTTTACCGTACCCCCGCGCAGTCCGTCATTATATCTGCTGAAGTCGGCCATTCCGCCGGTCGGGAAATCGGGATACAACTCGAAATCATTTTTTCTCAGGTAAACGATGGATGCATCAATCAGTTCGATAAAATTGTGCGGGAAGATTTTCGATGCCAGACCCACAGCAATGCCATCGACACCCTGTGCCAGCAACAAAGGGAACTTAACAGGAAGTGTAACCGGCTCCCTTTTCCGGCCGTCGTACGACAGTTTCCATTCGGTGGTTTTTGGGTTAAACAGCACCTCCAGCGCGAATTTCGACAGACGGGCCTCGATGTACCTTGGCGCTGCTGCTCCGTCACCAGTATAAATGTTTCCCCAGTTTCCCTGAGTATCGATCAACAGTTCTTTCTGACCAAGCTGAACAATTGCATCGCCGATAGAAGCATCACCGTGAGGATGGTACTGCATGGTTTGCCCGATGATGTTGGCCACCTTGTTGTAGCGTCCGTCGTCCATTTCGCGCATGGCGTGCATAATACGGCGCTGAACAGGTTTCAGCCCGTCGTTGATGTAAGGCACCGCGCGTTCCAGAATCACATAAGAGGCGTAATCGAGAAACCAGCTGCGGTACATCCCCGATAAATACACTATCTCGTCAACTACCTCTTCTTCCTGTTCATGAGGTACTTCCGGCAATTCTTCGTGATTAATATTTTCTTCTGACATTCGCTTTTCGCCTTCGTATTTTATTTTGTGTATTCCAAACTACCCGGATTTCTTCTTGAATCCCAGATACGGAGCACAATTATTTCATTATCAGTAATTTCGTATATTAAAAAATAATCAGCTACTATTTTTATTCTAATGGTTGGCTTGTCTGTTGGCTTGCCAATGAACGGATATTTACCAATAATTTCCAGAGATTCCCTAAAAACCTTATCTAGCTTCCTGCTGAAGCTTTTTGATTTATTTCGGTTTATCCAGTAAGCTAATATTTGAATTCTGTCCTTTTGTGCCTGAAAAACCCAAACTATTCTCCTATCCATTCATCAATTTCTTTATTCGCATCTTTATTGCTCAGAAATTCTCCTTTTATATACTGTGACTGCGCCTGCTCAACTGATTCTTTTTGTTCTTCGGAAAGAGAATAAATGGTTGTTTCCTCATCTTCAATACCTGCTAACCTTGACATTTCCTCAAGCAACATGCTATTCTCAAGCGAATTTATTTTCCTTATCAGTTTCTTTTTTAATTCAATCGTTGTCATGTTGCAAATCTTTTCTCAAATATACGCAATATCTCAAATGTTGCTTTTTATGCTACCTCATCCTTTTCAACGTACAGGTTTTCGATGATAAAATCCTGTCTTTCGTTTGTATTCTTTCCCATATAAAATTCGAGCATCTGCGATACCGATTCATGCTTTTTCATCATCACCTGCTCGAGCCTGATATTGTTGCCAATGAAGAACTTAAATTCATCCGGTGAAATTTCTCCCAGTCCTTTAAAACGGGTAATTTCAGGTTTCGCTTTCAATTGATTGATCGCCTTAATTTTTTCGGCTTCAGAATAACAATAAATTGTTTTTTGCTTGTTCCTTACCCTGAAAAGTGGTGTCTGCAAAATGTAAAGATGACCTTTGCGGATCAGTTCAGGGAAAAACTGAAGGAAAAATGTGATCAGCAGCAGGCGGATGTGCATTCCGTCAACATCGGCATCGGTTGCGATGATTACCTTGTTGTAACGCAGGCCATCAATGCTTTCTTCAATGTTCAGCGCGGCCTGCAACAGGTTAAATTCTTCGTTTTCGTAAACCACTTTTTTTGTCAGTCCAAATGTATTCAGCGGTTTTCCCCTCAAACTGAAAACAGCCTGAGTATTGACATCGCGCGATTTTGTAATTGAACCGCTTGCTGAATCTCCTTCGGTAATAAAAAGACTCGAATCCTCGAACCGGGGATTTTTGATGTCGTCGAAATGTATCCTGCAGTCGCGTAATTTTTTGTTGTGCAAATTCGATTTTTTAGCCCGGTCCTTTGCCATCTTTTTAATCCCGGAAATGGCCTTCCTTTCGCGTTCCGATTCCTGTATCCGGCGCAAAAGAACATTTGCTGTGTCAGGATTTTTATGAAGATAATTGTCAAGTTCCTTCTGCAGGAAATTGGCGACATGTGTCCTCACAGTAGGGCCGTCGGGACCAATGTCTCTCGAACCAAGTTTTGTTTTTGTCTGCGATTCGAAAACCGGTTCTTCAACTTTAATGCTGATCGCGGCCACAATTGATGCCCTGATATCGGATGGATCGAAATCTTTTTTGTAAAAATCGCGGATGGTTTTCACCAGCACTTCGCGGAATGACTGAAGGTGTGTTCCGCCCTGCGAGGTATGCTGCCCGTTTACAAACGAATAATAATCCTCCCCATACTGATTTCCATGTGTTATGGCCACTTCAATATCCTCGCCCCTGAGATGAATGATCGGGTAAATAGGATCTTCATCCATATTTTCCTCAAGCAGGTCACACAACCCGTTTTTTGAATAGAATTTTTCACCGTTGAACTCGATGACCAGCCCTGAATTCAGGAAAGTGTAGTTTTTAATCATATTCACCACAAAATCGTTCATGTAGTGATATTTCTTAAAAACCAGCTGGTCGGGTTCAAAAGTTACCAGTGTCCCGTTTGGTTCTTCCAGACCGGACAGATCTTCTTCGCCTGTTTTTATTCCCTGGCTGAAATGAATTACCTTGCCTACCCCGTCACGGACGGCTTTTATAGTAAAATCAGACGAAAGCGCATTAACTGCTTTGATCCCAACCCCGTTCAATCCGACTGATTTCTTGAATACTTTTGAATCGTATTTTGCGCCGGTATTCATTTTGCTGGCCACATCCTCCAGTTTTCCCAACGGAATTCCACGTCCGTAATCGCGAACAAGCACTTTCTCCTGATCGATTTCAATCGTGATTTTTTTACCAAATCCCATCATGAATTCATCGACCGAGTTGTCCATAACTTCTTTCAGCAGAACATAAATTCCGTCATCGGCTGCCGTGCCATCACCCAGTTTCCCGATGTACATTCCGGGGCGCTTTCTGATGTGTTCCTTCCAGTCAAGCGTTTTTATTGTTGCTTCATCGTAATTCGGAGCCATAATACCTGCAATTTGCCGCAAATATAACTAAAACAAGGTGGAATCGGCTTCCGTACCCAAACCAATAACTAACAAAATACGGTTGAAAAGGTTAATAACTATGGTATTTTATGAAACCATTCAAAATATAAAAGCTAAAATATTAAAGAGAATTTCGCGTTACTTAATTAAATCTGATTCAATTAATTATGAAAAAACTGAAGATTGCCGCCAATATTTCGTTAATCCTCGGAATTATCTCTGTGATCGCCATAATTATGCTTTTCCTGGCATTGGCTGATATTGGACATCAGGAACCTGATCTGACTCTTGAGTGGTATGTGGCTGGCATTTGCATGATGATTTTAGGCGCTTTTATTTTATCAGTTTTTGTAACCCTGGCTTTGCTATTCAATTACCTTGGGAAGAATTAATCCTGACAAATTACTCAATCAATAATCCCCATTTTTTTCATCAGAAAGGTTGCATTCATTGTTTTTGTTACACCTTGCGATAATTTGTAGTCGAACACAAGTTCATCGTTTTCAATCCTGATTTCGAAGCATTTGTTGAAAACCTGTTCCGGAAATTCACTTTCCATTTCACTGAGTTTCAGATCGTGGGTGGCAACCAGTGAAACTGCCTTCAGTTCAACCAGTTTCCTGATCAACGCTTTCGAACCGTTCAGTTTATCAACCGAATTTGTCCCTTTCAGCATTTCGTCGAGAATGACAAAATACCGCTCCCCTTTCTGAAGTAATTCCAACACTCCTTTTATCCTTTTCAGTTCGGCAAAAAAATACGATTCATCCTTTAAAAGCGAATCGGTGGTTCTCATGTTGGTGTAAATGCCCACAGGGGTAAAATTCATTTTAGTGGCGCAAACCGGCGCCCCGGTGCGGGCCAGAATCAGGTTGACACCGATAGTTCTCAAAAACGTGCTTTTCCCAGCCATGTTTGCCCCAGTAATGATCATCACTTTCGACCAGCCTTTGATTTCGAAGTCGTTGCAAATCCTTTTATTTTCATGCAAAAGCGGATGGCCAAGTTTATCGGCCGAAAAAATAAATTCATTTTCCTGAATTTCGGGATACACAAATTGTGGTTGATTATTGGCGTAATTTGCCAGGCTGATCAGTGCATCCGTTTCTGAAACAACATCAATCCATTCAGCCAGATTTTTATGGTTTTTGCCGTGCCACTCCCACAGTTTGTACATGCAGCGGATATCCCAAAGCAAAAAACTGTTCATAAAAAATGCGACAAGAACATTTTCGCGGTACTCAAACTGTTCCACCAGATTTTTGAGTTGATTAAATATTTTGCCGGCAGAAACAGGCGTTTTTATTTTCCCCTGTAACCCGCACAAAAGATCAGATTTGAATTCCTTTTCCTCTATCAACAGAAGTAATTGTATGTATTTTGAAAGTAACTCCGATTTACGGCCGAAAAACCTGAAATACTGCGAAACAAGCCGCCAGTAAACCAACAGAAACGAAATCTGGATAAAAACCAATGCCCAGATAAACAGGTTGGTAAATCCGGTAATAGCGGGAATTGCCGATAAAAAAGTAAGAACCGGCAGAATGTAAATCAGCCATTTAATAAATCCGGCATTTTTCAGTTTCAAATCCAGACCTGCCCAAGAAATAATTTCTTCGTGCATTTCAGCCGTTTCTTCAAACATTCTTCCCCCGGCTAAAAACCGCAGGCGCCATTCGGGAATCAGGGAAAGTTCGCGAATTGCTTCCTGTTTTCCGATTATTTCCTTTTTGCCGATTAAAGGATTAATAAGCCACCCGGCCAGTTTTTGCTGTCCCCTGATTGTTGAAGTGCGGTTAAGATATTGAAATAAAGAACCTTCCCCGAACAAATCGAGATCATAAGAAAAAAAATGATCGGTGTTCAGATATTCTTTCCCGTTTTTGAAATGCGAAAACCGGTGATCGAGCGCAATCAGCTCTTCCTCATCAATCTTTTTCAGAATTGCAGTTTTCTTTTTTGTTTTATCGAGTTTAATATTGCTTTTTACCAGAAATAAAAAAAGGATGGTGGCACCTGCCGAAACTATGTAAGTGATCCAGCTATTCAACCCGAAAATGAAAAGAGGGGCAAAAATGAGCAGAAATGAAAAAAACCTGCACCAGCCAAATCGTTTCAGCTTTTTTGAGACCGATTTCAACTGAAGTCCGTATTCGCCTGCTTTCTGACTGTAAAAGGCTTTAACCGACTCATTCATTTATAAATAGCCATAATAATGAAGAATTGAACTGACTGAGAAAACAGTGAACATCAAAACCGCAAAAACCAGAATTATGATTTGGGATTGCGCCGGAGTCAGCTGCGTTTTCTGAATTTCGGGTAAATGTGAAAGAAAATACCGGTTTTCGATAATCATCAGCAGTTTAAAACATAATTCGCCAATGCCCCAGCCCAAAAGCGCGCCACCCAGAATATCGAGCGGATAATGAACACCCGAATAAATGCGCGAATAAGCAAACAAAATTACCCAGAACAAAATCAGATAACTGTACCACCGGTTCTTAAACACGCGGGAGGTAAAAACAAAAATGGCGAATCCGTTTGCGGCATGCGACGATACAAAACCGTACAAGCTGCCCTTTCTCAGTACATTGTGCACAAGTGCGCCTATTTCAGGATCGTGAACAGGCCTGAACCTGTGTGTAATTTCCTTGAGGAATACTGAAAGTTGGTCGCTTAAAAGAATTGCCAGCGCCAGCATTATCATCACCGGAACAGCTTTAATACGGTAATTTTTAATAAGATAGAAAAGAATAACTGCATAGAACGGTATCCATGTTTCTTTCCGGGTGATCATCAGCATGATGGTATCCCAGAATCCGTTGTGAAGACCATTTAGAAAAAGAAAAACCTCTTTGTCAGTTTCAAGTATTTTTTGCAGCAAATCCATTCAACTGTTCAGAATTTCCCAGATTTTATCCTTTAACAGATGAAGGTTGTATCCGGTGATTGAAGAAAAAAACATGTGCGGAATTCCTTTTAGCTCTCTGCTGATTTCCTTCATTAACTCCTGATCTAACATGTCGGCCTTGCTGACAGCCAGGTACCGCTGTTTATCGAGTAATTCCGGATTGTATTTTTCAAGTTCGTCTAACAGGATTCTGTATTCTTTCAGGTGGTTTTTGCTGTCGGCCGGAACCATGAAAAGCAGCATTGAATTTCGCTCAATATGCCGCAGGAAGCGTAATCCCAACCCTTTTCCAAGATGAGCGCCTTCGATTATACCGGGAATATCGGCCATTACAAACGACCGGTTTTCGCGGTGACCAACTATTCCAAGATTCGGGGTGAGTGTGGTGAAATGATATTCAGCAATCTTGGGTTTTGCTGCCGAAACCACCGACAACAATGTTGATTTTCCTGAACTCGGGAAACCCACCAATCCGACATCGGCAAGCACCTTGAGTTCGAGGATCATCCAGCTTTCTTCACCCGGTTCGCCGGGCTGTGCAAACCGCGGAGTCTGAAAAGTGGCCGATTTGAAATGATCGTTGCCCAGGCCGCCTCGTCCACCTTTCAGCAAAATCTGGCTTTCGCCGTGTTTTGTAATTTCAAACAGAACTTCACCTGTTTCGGCATTTTTTGCAATGGTACCCAGGGGAACTTCAATAATGATGTCTTCGCCGTCGGCGCCGAAACTGCGTTGTTTCCCACCGGGACCACCGTTTCCGGCTGTAATGTGTTTCTGATATTTCAGATGAAGTAAAGTCCACATCTGAGAGTTCCCGGTAAGAATGACATGGCCTCCCCGACCACCGTCGCCTCCGTCGGGACCACCGAATGCCATAGATTTTTCTCTCCTTAAATGCGCTGAACCCGGGCCACCATTGCCCGATTTGCAATATATCTTTACATAATCAACAAAATTCGATTCAGCCATTTCTTTAAAAATTTGTTATTTCGACTGGAAGGAGAAATCTCATCCGGATACTTCTCCATTTAGTTCCTCATGTTTTGAACAACAGTGTAAACTACAAACTTTCAATTACCGCTTTTAACCTTCCCGCAATTTCTTCAATGCTGCCCATTCCGTTAATTCCGAAATGTTTGCCCTGTGGTTTGTAGTACTCAATCAGCGGCAATGTTTTTTCGTTGTAAACATTTATCCTGTTTTCTATTACCGCCTGGTCCTGATCATCGGGCCGGCCTGAAACTTTTCCCCTGCCCATCAGCCGGTCGATGAGTTCCTGCTTTTCTACTTCCAGACTTAACATTCCCGAAATCGGTGTTCCATTCTGATTGAGCAGTTTGTCCAAAGCCTTTGCCTGATCTACAGTTCTGGGGAAACCATCAAAAATAAATCCGTTTGAGTTTTTATTGTGATGGAGTTTGCTTTCTATCATTCCAATCACAACTTCATCGGGAACCAGTTCTCCTTTTTCCATAAAGCTTTTTGCTTCGAGACCCAGTTTTGTGCCACCGGCAATTTCACTGCGAAGCAAATCGCCGGTTGATAAATGATCCAATCCGAACGATTTTATTATAAATTCTGCCTGGGTGCCTTTACCTGCCCCGGGAGGCCCGAATAATACCAGATTTAGCATATTAATTTGATTTTTAGTTGTTTATTACTGAATAAATATCTGTTAAATTGCGGCCAAGACCGTTGTAATCCAATCCGTAGCCAATGATAAAATCATTCGGAATTTTTAGCCCGATATAATCGAGCTGAACATCTCTCTGAAGTGCATCGGGTTTTAACAGTAATGTAGCAATTTTAATTTCCCGGGGATTCATTTTTTTCAACTGATTCAGAATATTCTCAATTGTAATTCCGGTATCCACAATATCTTCAAGAATTACCACAGTCCTTCCATCGATTTTTTCATTCAGCCCGATCAGTTGTTTTACTTCACCTGAGCTATTAACTCCTTGATATGATGCAAGTTTTACAAAGGTGATTTCGGCCTCAATCAGATCAATTCGTTTAAAAATTTCGGCAGCAAACATAAAAGAACCATTCAAAATGCAAACAAAAAGTGGTTTTTTGCCATCGAAATCGGCATTCATCTGTTCTGCCATCTTTTCAACCACAGACCTGATTTTTTCATAAGGTATGTATAATTCGAATGTTTTATCGTGAATCTTTACCTGCTTCATTACCGGATATATGATTTTTGAATGTTCTCAATTTGCTGTAAATTCGTCATGCGAAAATTATGGCACAAATTAACAAAACTATTCGCTTAAGTAAAAATTTAAAATACAAAACATGAATCCAAAAGTTAGTATAATCATGGGAAGCACTTCAGATCTGGGAGTTATGGAGAAGGCGGCAAAACTGTTTGAAGAATTTGAAATACCATTCGAAATGAATGCTCTTTCGGCTCACCGTACACCCGACGAAGTGGAAGTTTTTGCAAAAGGGGCAAAAGACCGCGGAATAAAAGTGATCATTGCGGGGGCCGGAATGGCAGCACATTTGCCGGGAGTGATAGCAGCAATGACACCTCTTCCTGTAATTGGTGTGCCGATCAATGCAAGTTTGTCGGGTTTTGATTCCATACTTGCCATTCTTCAGATGCCACCCGGAATACCGGTTGCAACTGTGGCTGTTGACGGGGCAATGAATGCCGCCATACTTGCCGTTCAGATGATGGCCACCGGCGACGAATTGCTGATGCAGAAACTGGTTGACTACAAACAAAACCTGAAGAAAAAAATAGTCCAGGCAAATAAAGACCTTTCGGAAGTGAAGTATAAATTCAAAACAAATTAATTCCGGTTCAAATATTTCATTATTTTAGGAGAGGTGTATTTTAAAAATGCACCTCTTTTGTTTTAAATGAAAAGACCCTTTTTAACCGGATTTATCTTTTTGCTGGGAATTTTAAATCTTTCCGCTACTGAAAATTACCCGGCAGGTGCCCGCTCCAAAGCACTTTCAAATGCTTTTGTTTCCTTTTCCGACACATGGAGCACTTTTCATAACCAGGCCGGACTTGCCGGACTGACAAATTTTTCTGCAGGATTCTTTTATGAATCGCGGTTTATGACCGATGAACTTTCGCTGGTTGCAGGTTCTTTGGTTGCTCCGCTAAAAGCAGGAACATTTGGATTCAGCTTTTCGCAATTTGGAAAAGGAACGTACAAGGAGCACAAATTCGGACTCGCATTTGCCAAAAAACTGACAAAAAAACTGGATGCCTCCATTCAGATTGATTATATCTCTGAAAGATTTCCTGAAAATGAAAATGCCTCAGGATTCGGAACTTTCGAAGCCGGCGTGGTTTACGCTGTTACCACAAATTTATTTTTAGGCGCCCATATTTTTAATCCAATTTCAGCAGGGATTAAAACTCCTGCAGGAATTCAGAAAATGCCGGCCGTTTTCAGGTTTGGCGGGCATTACCAGTTCCCGAAAATGGTTTTGTTAACTGTTGAAACAGAAAAGGACGCTGAAAATCCGTTTGTTTTGAAATCGGGCCTCGAATTTTCTCCTGTCAAAAATCTTGCACTTCGGTTTGGAGTTTCAGGAAAACCGGTGACTTACACCACCGGAATTGGCTTCACAACCGGAAAGATCACCACCGATATTTGTTTCGGATATCATGGAAATCTTGGATTAACACCTTCTGTTTCGGTACAATTTAATTTGTAAAAGATGAGAACGGTATCGAAAATATGGATCGCAATATTTCTGATTTTACCATTAATTCCGGAAGCCCAGGAAACTGATCCGCAAAGATTAATTGAGTCGGTCATTGAATCACATCTCGACAAAATTGATGAACAAACCGATGTAGCCCTGATTATTGAAGACCTTGAAGGATTTCTGGAAAATCCGGTCAACATTAACGCCACCACGGCTGCCGAACTGTCGCGGCTATATATTTTAAACGATGTTCAGATCAACAAACTGCTTGAATATCTGAGAGAATTCGGCCCGGCGTATTCCATTTTCGAGTTAAAATCAATCGATGGATTCACACCTGATATGCTGAAGCAGATGGAACCTTTTATCTGGTTTGGTCCACGTGCACAGGAAACAAAAATGAGCGAAGCTTTTAAAAACAGCGACAATCAGCTTTTGCTCAGAACTTTGGGAACCGTCCAGAAAGCACGCGGTTATATTCCTGATGAAAACGGCGTAACTCCTTACGAAGGAAATCAGTACAGGTATTATGCCCGTTACGGATTTGAAGCCGGCAACCGTTTCAGGGCGGGATTGACAGCCGAAAAAGATCCCGGAGAATCTTTTTTTACAGAATCAAACAAACAGGGCTTCGATTTTTATTCTGCACATGCAAGCCTGAACATTAACTCAGTAATTGAAAATATCACAGTCGGCGATTTCCTTGTCAGGGACGGACAAGGACTGGCAGTGTGGCAGGGATACACTTCCGGAAAATCGGAAAACGTGCTTGAAATTTCAAAAACCAACCAGGGAATCCGTCCTTCGACAGCAGTCGATGAAAATCTGTTTTTCAGAGGAGTGGCCGGTACATTCCGGTTTGGAAAAGCCAGGCTCGGCATTTTCTATTCGCAAAAAAATAACGACGGAAACATTGCAGGAAATGATTCTGCCGGGTGGTTTGTAACGAGTCTGCAAACCTCTGGTTATCACCGGACAGCCAGTGAAATTGAGGATAAAAATGCTGTCAGGAATACAAATTACGGGGGAAACCTGTCGTGGAATCTGAATTACCTGAAAATCGGGACAACTTTTATCCGGCAACTGCTTGAACTGCCCCTGATTCCCGCCGCTCACCTGTACAATCAGTTCTGGTTCAGCGGTTCTGAAAATCTGAACGGTTGTATCGATTACCTGTTCAGCAAAGGCAGGTACCAACTGTTTGGCGAAGCTGCAATGTCAAAATCAAAAGGGATTGCATTTGTTCAGGGAGCAGTAATCAATCTGAATGACCAGCTAAGTTTTTCGGCATTGTTAAGGCATTTCGACAAGAATTACCAGGCACTCTGGGCCAATACCTTTGCCGAAGGAAGCAATATCAGCAATGAATCGGGACTTTATTTCGGAACAAAATTATTACCTGTGAAGTTTGTGACTTTATCGGCATATTCCGACATCTACCGGTCTCCCTGGATTAACTACACAACTGCCGCCCCTTCGACCGGCTGGGATGTGCTGGCAATTGCCAACGTCACTCTTTCCAAAAAAACTGAATTTTATGTCAGGTATAAAAATGAAGAAAAGGAAGAGAAAACCGTTTTTGAAAACAGGTACGTAAACATACCGGTTCAGACTCAAAAAATCAGGGGACATTTCAGATACAAGTACAACGACAAACTCATTTTTAATTCGAGAATTGAATATGTTGAGTACAAAGGCATGAAAAAGGAAAACGGGATAATGATTTTTCAGGATGTAAAATATTTGGTTGAAACCCTTCCGGTTAACCTGTCTGCGCGGATTGCATGGTTCAGTACCGACAGCTACGATTCAAGGATTTATGCTTACGAAAATGATCTTTTGTACACATTCTCAATCCCGCCTTTTTATGGAAGGGGAATCAGGACTTATCTCAACCTGAATTACAGAATCGGTAAATATCTCGATTTCTGGTTTAAAATTGCCAATACTTCCTGGAACGACCGGAACACAATCAGTTCGGGCTACAACGAGATTCCGGGGAATAACAAAACCGAATTAAAATTTCAGGTCAGGCTGAAATTATAGAGTTGAATTTTGTTACTTTGCCGAGTTTTTTAACATTTAAAACTATGTCAGATTTATCGCATTTTGATTTTGACGATATACGGCCTTACACCGATAAAGAGGTGAAGTCGAAAATTGCCCTGCTGTTAAAAGATCCTGTTTTCGACGAGGTGCTGATGCATGTTTTCAAATTCAGGCCGGTGGTTGAAATGGTGAAACTTCAACTCAGGATGATAAAGACAATCAAACAGTTACAGGGCACTTTCATTTACGATTTAATCAAAAATGTTGTCAGCAAGACATCAAAAGGATTATCCTGTTCCGGGATTGAACACCTCGACAAGAAAAAACCTTACCTTTTTATATCGAACCACCGCGACATTGTGCTCGATGCAGCACTTTTAAACATTCTTATTTTCGAAAAAGGAATGAATACCACGCTGGTTGCAATCGGTAATAACCTGCTATTATACAACTGGATAGAACATGCTGTGAAACTTAACCGTGCTTTTGTGATTAAACGAAACCTGCCCCCGCGCGAAATTCATGAGGCATCGGTGAAAGTTTCCCATTTCATCCGCAAATCGATTACCGAGGACAAACTTTCGGTGTGGATTGCACAACGCGAAGGACGAACTAAAGACGGAAACGACAAAACCCAGGTCAGCGTTTTGAAGATGCTGAATATGAGCAATACCAAAAGCCTCTCGGAAGGTTTCAGGGAATTAAACATTGTTCCGGTTGCCATTTCGTACGAGATTGAACCTTGCGGACTTGCCAAAATCAGGGAACTGATTAAAAAAGAACATTACGGCCAGTCGAAAACCAGCAAAGACGACCTGAAAAGTATGTCGATGGGCATGTTCAATCCAAAAGGAAGGATGAGGTTCACATTCGGGAAACCAATTGAAGTTGCGCTTGAAAACGGGAATCCGAAATCGAAGGAACTGCAAAACAAAATTGCTCAGGAAATTGCGGATAAAATTGATGAAGAGATTTACGCCAACTACAAACTCTGGCCAAACAATTATATCGCTTACGATATGCTGATGCAGGAGCACCGGTTTAAAAGCAAATACACCCACGCCGAAGAGCGTAAATTCAAGATAATGGTCGAACAGTCCATGGTAAATATCGACTTTCCGATAACCGACATCCAGGAAAGATTTTTGAAATTATATGCCAACCCTGTAATTAACAAACTGAAAGTTAAAAACCTGAAATGAATTCGGTTATCTGGGACTGGAATGGTACTTTGCTGAATGATATTGACCTTTGTGTTGATTCGATAAATAAACTACTTAAACACAGAAACTTACCTGAAATAAACACTACAACCTACAAGGATATTTTTTCGTTCCCTGTTCAGGATTATTACAAAACCCTCGGCTTCGATTTCGAAAAAGAAGATTTTTCGATTCCCGCACACCAGTACATCGATTTGTATTACGCCGGTTTCGACAGTTGCAGGTTACAAAACCATACTGTTGAGGTTTTATCGTATTTCCGTGAAAAAGGTGTCCGTCAGTTTGTACTTTCGGCGATGGAACACGAAATGCTGGAGAAAACACTGGAAAGGAAAGGTATTAAATATTTTTTCGAAGGTGTGGCTGGATTAAAAGATCATTATGCTGTTTCGAAAACTGAACAGGGAAAGCAACTGATCAGCGGCTTCAATATCGACATCAAAGAAACCTGGTTAATTGGCGACACCACTCACGATGCGGAAGTTGCGCGGGAAACAGGTGTTAAATGCATTTTGGTTGCCGATGGTCATCAATCGGTTGAAAGGCTCAAAAAAACAGGCGAAGTGGTGATTGACAACATTCAAAAGCTGATTACCGGAAATATTTTGAAAATCTGATCCTGAATTAATCTTTGCCAGGCTGAAACAGTTATCCGAATATCATGTCTTTCAGAAAATATCCCTTTTCTTAATGTCTTTGATAAACAATTGCAGATTCACTTTTCCACGATATTCATTTTCAGCAATTGTATAACAAATATCAAACGGAGAACCTGAAGTGATCAGTTCGAAAGCATGTTTCTGGTTAAAAGCAATACCTGTAAAAATTCCTGAATTTACATCAGGTTCAACCAGATCGAGCCTGAGATGCTCCTGGTTTTTCCCGACCAGGCGGCTGGTTCCGGCGTCGTAAACATCCTCTGTCACAAAAACCGGCGACATGTTATGCGGGCCAAACGGGGCAAATTGTTTCAAAATCCTGTAGAACCGCGGAGTGATTTCGCTCAGCGTAATTTTTGCATCAATTTCAATTGTCTGGGTTTGCTGAATATTGGTGATTTGTTTTGTAACAATTTCTTCAAACTTTTGTCTGAAAGCTGCAATGTTTTCAATTTTAAGGGTCAGCCCGGCTGCATACATGTGGCCGCCGTACGATTCGAGCAAATCGCTGCATTTCCCGATAGCTTCGTAAAGATCGAAATCGCGCACCGAACGTGCCGAACCGGTTGCCAGTCCGTTCGATTCGGTCAGAATGATCGACGGGCGGTAGTATTGTTCTGTCACCCTCGAAGCAACAATTCCGACAACACCCTTGTGCCAGTCTCGGTTGTATAAAACAGTGCTGTTCATATACTTAAGCTCTGGATTGCTTTCGATCATGTCAATCGCTTCCTGGGTGATATCGCGGTCGAGCGTTTTCCTGATTTCGTTGTACGAGTCGATCTCTTCACCGATCAGATCCGACTTTTCCTCATTTACCGAAACCAGAATCTGCACCGACTTTTTACCGTGTTCAATTCTGCCTGATGCATTCAGCCTCGGTCCTATTTTGAAAACAATGTCGCTGATTGTAATTTCCGTGTCAGCCAGGCCAGCCAGGTTAATAATTGTCTGCAGCCCAATCCCGGGATTGGTATTCAGTTTCTTTAAACCGTAATATGCAAGAACACGATTTTCACCGATGATCGGAACAATGTCGGAAGCAATACTGACCACTAACAAATCGAGCATATCGAAAATTTCATCCAACTCGAGGTTATTTTTCTGGCAGTAAGCCTGCAGCAGTTTAAATCCTACTCCGCATCCCGAAAGTTCTTTGTTCGGGTATGCGCAGTCGGGTTGTTTGGGATCGAGCACAGCAACTGCCGGTGGAATGCTGTCTCCGGGATTGTGATGGTCGCAAATAATAAAATCAAGCCCACGTGCCTTTGCATCGGCAATTTTATCCACTGCCTTTATTCCGCAGTCGAGGGCAATTACAAGTGTAATTCCGTTTTCAATCGCATAGTTGATACTTTGCGGCGATATTCCGTAACCCTCGCTGTACCTGTCGGGTATGTAATACTCTATTTTTTCGATCCGCGATTTCAGAAACGAATACATCATCGCCACCGATGTGGTCCCGTCAACATCGTAATCGCCGTAAACCATCAATTTTTCCTGGTTTTTGATCGCATTTTCAATCCTGGCAACTGCGTTATCCATATCTTTCATCAGGAACGGATTGTGGAGATCGCTTAACCTGGGCCTGAAAAATGACTTGGCATCGTTAAAGGTTTTAATTCCTCTCTGCACGAGTAAACGGGCAATCACCATGTTTACATTGAGCGCGGCAGAAAGATGTTTTACCTCATTAAGATCGCCCTGTTTTTTATAGTTCCAGATTTTTTCCATTCCTGCTTTTTGATTCTCAAATGTTAACCGACAAAGATATAAAATGACCTGTGATATATTGTTCAGAATCGTTCTTCACAGAAATTATTTTTCCTTTAACAGGTTTACACGATTTTACTTCAAAAAAGCTTTGTCGCTGTTTTTATTATCTTTGCGAAAATTTTTTAATCTGCAAATTTTCAACTTCCACAACCTCTGCAGGAAGTACGAAAGACAAATATTGCATTTTAAATCAATTCAGAATTTTAATAACGGTAGAGAAAATGAGTATAGTTGAATTAAGCGAACAGGAAGGTATCAGAAGAAATTCGTTGCAAAAAATACGGGAACTAGGAATCGATCCGTATCCGGCAGCCGAATATAAAATAAATACGACCACAGAAGAGATAAAAGAAAAATATGATCAGGATGAAAAGAATTTCCAGGATGTTGTGGTTGCAGGGCGTATCATGGGATTCAGGATCATGGGGAAAGCCTCATTTGCAGAGTTGCAGGACCACACCGGGCGTATCCAGATTTATGTGAACCGCGACGAAATCTGCCCCGGTGAAGATAAAACTCTTTACAATGAAGTATTCAAAAAACTCCTCGACATTGGTGATATCATCGGAGTAAAAGGATTTGTTTTTTTCACCCAGACAGGTGAAATATCAATTCATGTAAAAGAATTCACAATTCTGAATAAATCTTTGAGACCACTTCCTGTTGTAAAGGAAAAAGATGGCAAAACTTACGATGCTTTTACCGATCCTGAACAGCGTTACCGCCAGCGATACGTTGATCTGATCGTTAATCCGCAAGTGAAAGACGTGTTTGTTAAACGCACAAAAATTGTGAATACAATGCGGCAGATGTTCAATGAATATGGTTATTTTGAAGTTGAAACGCCCATTCTTCAGCCGATTCCCGGCGGCGCAACTGCGCGGCCGTTTATCACACATCACAACTCGCTGAATATTCCGCTTTATTTGAGGATTGCAAACGAACTATATCTGAAACGGCTGATTGTCGGTGGTTTTGAAGGAGTTTATGAGTTTGCCAAAGATTTCAGAAACGAAGGAATGGACCGCACCCACAACCCCGAGTTTACGGTGATGGAAATTTATGTAGCCTACAAAGACTACAAATGGATGATGACATTTACCGAAGAGATTTGCGAACGTGTGGCGCTTGCGCTGCATGGCACTACCAAAGTCCAGCTGGGTGAGCATATTATCGATTATAAAGCCCCGTACCCGCGTGTAACCATGACCCAGGCCATTAAAGAACACACTGGTTACGATATTTCGGGCAAAAATGAGGATGAACTTCGTGAAATATGCGACAAGCTTGGTCTGGAGACAGACCGAAGCATGGGAAAGGGAAAACTGATTGATGAAATATTTGGCGAAAAATGCGAACACCATTACATTCAACCCACTTTCATTATCGATTACCCGGTGGAAATGAGCCCGCTAACCAAAAAACACCGCGACAATCCGGAACTCACCGAACGTTTTGAGTTGATGGTGAACGGCAAGGAACTGGCAAATGCTTACTCTGAACTCAACGATCCGATCGATCAGAGAGAAAGGTTTGAGGATCAGTTAAGATTGTCGGAAAAAGGTGACGATGAAGCAATGTTCATCGACCAGGACTTTTTACGGGCGCTTGAATTCGGAATGCCGCCCACTTCAGGAATGGGAATGGGAATCGACCGGCTGGCAATGTTTATGACAAACAGCCCGTCGATACAGGATGTGCTTTTCTTCCCGCAGATGAAACCTGAGAAAAAACC
>JBBIPU010000011.1:0-50036 GCA_037442685.1 Draconibacterium sp.
TTGCCGATGTTTATGGCACTGATATTTCTGCATTCCGCACTGCAATTGGTTCAGACAATATGAAATATGGCGCTGCCTATTATCCGGATCTGAATACTGTTCTGAATTATGGATTCAGCGAATCGGCAGTTGATGTTGACACACACACCGAAAACGGAGTTGCAGCCACTTTGGATAATGTTCAGGGTGATACTTTGAGCGATCTGAGTGCAAGTCATCCAAGTTTGTACCGTTCTATTCTGGCAGAAATAAAAAAACTGTATGTCGAATTATCTCCCTGCGGAACAATTGCTGGTATTTATGCCCGTACCGATCGTGAACGTGGTGTTTGGAAAGCGCCTGCAAATGTTGGAGTGAGATCGGTTGTTGGTCCGGTTCTTAAAATCACTCACGAAGATCAGGAATCATTGAATGTTGACGCATCAACCGGAAAATCGATCAATGCAATAAGGGCTTTTACAGGAAAGGGAACACTGGTCTGGGGTTCACGGACGCTGGCAGGAAATGACAATGAATGGCGTTATGTTCCGGTTCGCAGGTTGTACATTTTTATCGAGGAATCGGTCAAAAAAGCCACTGAATTTGTGGTATTCGAACCAAACGATGCAAATACCTGGCTTCGCACTAAAACCATGATCGAGAATTTCCTGACCACTTTGTGGCGCGACGGGGCGTTGGCTGGCGCAAAAACAAACGAGGCATTCTTTGTAAAAGTTGGTCTTGGTGAAACCATGACAGCGCTTGATATCCTCGAAGGCAGGATGAATATTGAGATTGGCCTTGCTGCTGTGCGTCCGGCTGAGTTTATCATCCTGAAATTCTCTCATAAATTACAGGAATCATAAAAATTAATTCGAAAACATTAAATCATTAAAAGTATAAAGTTATGGCAATCAATTATCCAGTAACAGTATTTCACTTCCAGGTTGAATGGGGTGGTACAAGAATTGGCTTCACCGAAGTATCAGGTCTGACTGTTGAATTACAGAATATCGATTACAGGGAGGGAAGTTCTCCTGAATATCATGTTACAAAAATGCCCGGCATTCCTCAATTCTCAAATATCACGCTGAAACGTGGCATGTTTAAGGGCGACAACGAGTTTTTTAAATGGCTGAACACAGTCAAAATGAATAGTATCGAACGAAGAGACCTTACAATTTCACTGCTGAATGAAGAACATGCACCTGTGGTGGCATGGAAGGTGAAAAATGCTTACCCGTGCAAAGTGGAAGGTCCTTCTCTGAATTCCACCGGGAATGAAGTTGCAATCGAAAGCATTGAACTGTGTCACGAAGGGTTGAATATTGAATTTGCATAAATTAACCTTTTGATTATCAGTTAACAAATGGCGCTTTATTATCCACCGCTTGGATTTCATTTTGTTGTCAGGTTCGAAGGCCTGCTGCTTAAATACCCGGGTATTCCCGACATTGGATTTCAATCAATTTCAGGCATAAATGCCCAGGTTACGGTTGAGGAATACCAGGAGGGAGGTGAAAACAGGTTTAAGCACAAGTTGCCAAATCCGGTGTCGTATCCAAATCTTGTCTTGAAAAGGGGAATGTTGATTGGTTCTCAACTCATGCAATGGTTTAAGGATTCGGTGGAGAATTATGCATTTGAAGCTCATGATATTACAGTGATTCTGCTCAACGGCGATCACATTCCCATCCAGGGCTGGAACTTTATCAAAGCCTGGCCCGTGAAATGGGATATTTCTGATTTTAACGCTGAACAGGGAACGATTGTAATCGAAAGCATTGAGTTTGCCTACCAGTATTTCAGGAGGCTGGATGTGACTTCGTTATTATAAAAATCAGCACAAATGATTGAAATAAGGGAACTTGTTATCAGGGCGACCGTGGAAGATACACCGCAAAACGGCGGACCTGCAGCTGAGCAGGGAATGAGTGAAAACAGAACCGGAAAAGCCGGCTGCTGTCAGGAAACTGTGGATTTGTTGCTTCAGATTATCAATGATAAAAAAGAACGCTGATGGGATTGACCAATTTGTTTGACGGACTTGCTGAGGTGGCAAAACTTACTATTGAAGCGTACGAAGATGTGGATTTCAACACCAAAACTGGGGAGAAATTTACGGTTATGTACAATCCGAATACCTTCAGCCAGAACTACAGGTCGGTGTGGATTGATGAAACCCCGCAGGGTGGAAGCGCTGAAACGCAGGCATACCGCAGGTTGAAATCGGACAGTGTTTCATTTACTTTTCTCTTCGATGGAACTGGTGTTTCCGGAGTGGGTGGAACTTCTGTCGATTTGAATCCGAAGGTTGGCGAGGTTGGGTATGTACAGGAGCAGATCAATCAATTCTTTGCTATCACACAGGGATTGAACAGTTCAACTCACGAACCCAATTTTCTGCAACTCAGCTGGGGAACTTTTATTTTCAACGGTGTGATGGAAAGCGCCACAGTCACTTACAAACTTTTTCATTCTTCGGGAGCGCCGTTGAGGGCAACAATCAATGCATCTTTCAAACAATCTGTTTCGCGCACACAACAGGCGGCACAGGCAAGACTGAATTCACCCGACCTCACGCATTTCAAAATTGTGAATGAAGGAGAAACTCTACCCCTGATTTCAAAAAGGGTTTACGGTGATTCAAGATATTATCTTGAGATTGCTAAGGTGAACAACATCAATAATTTCAGAAAGCTGAAGGCTGGTCAGCAACTTGTACTTCCTCCGATAAATAAAAAAGAGAATGATTGATACGAGAATAATACCGACTCAGGCCGAACCCGACCTTGCAACTTTCACCATCCTGTCGAACGGACAGGCAATCAGCAGTGAAATCGGAATTGGAAGCATTTATGTTTTGAAAGCGGTGAACAAAATTCCGGTTGCCAGGATCGAAATCGTTGACGGCAGCATTCCGCGCGAAGATTTTGAAGTGAGTTCAGGAGCTCTGTTTATTCCCGGAAATGAAATTGAAATTAAAGCCGGATATCATTCCGACGAAGGCACTATTTTTAAAGGAATCATCACAAAACATTCCATCCAGGCGAAAAAGGACAAACCTTCATTTTTAAATATTGAACTGAAAGACGCCGCGGTGAAAACCACCATCGGAAGGAAAAACAAATATTTTGAGGATATCAAAGACAGCGAAATTATTGAGGAAATTGCAGGTAATTACGGCCTTACAACGGATGTTGAATCAACCGGTGTAACGCACAGGGAAATGGTGCAACACTACGTAACCGATTGGGATTTTCTTGTTTCGCGTGCCGAAGTTAACGGCAAACTTGTTTTTGTTGACGATGGTAAACTTACAGTTAAGGCGCCCGATCTTTCAGCCACTCCGGTATTGCACCTGGCTTTTGGACATAACGTTTACGACTTTGAAGCTGGTATGGATGCCCGCGATCAGTTTACGGCAGTTAAAAGCAGTTCCTGGAATTTTGCAAGCCAGGAAATAATTGAAGGAGAAGCTGATGAACCTTCATTTACTGAACAGGGAAACCTGCCGGGTTCCGATCTTGCAGGTGTTATCGGTCTGGAAGAATTGCCGTTGCAGCATTCAGGGAAAATAACCGACAGTGAATTAAAAGCCTGGTCGGATGCCAAACTGATGAGAAGCCGTTTGTCGAAAATAAAAGGAAAGGTTAAAATTCAGGGATTCAGCGATATTAAACCGGGAAATACGATTGAACTTGCAGGTTTTGGCGACCGGTTTAACGGAGTTGCTTTTGTTTCGGCGATTGCACATCGTTTCTCCGGCGATTCGGGTTGGTTTACCGATATCGAATTTGGCCTTGACAAAGAATGGTTTACTGATAATTATAATGATGTTGTCGAAAAACCGGCTTCCGGGCTTGTACCTGCAATTCATGGTTTACAGATTGGCATTGTGACCAATATTCATGAAGATCCTGAGGGAGAGGAAAGAATACGGGTAAAGTTGCCGATAATTGACAATGAAAATGACGGTGTGTGGGCAAGGCTTGCTACGACCGATGCCGCCGATTCGCGCGGTTGGGTGATCAGACCCGAGATCAGTGATGAGGTTATCGTTGGTTTTATCAACGACGATCCCCGCTATCCGGTTATCCTTGGATCGTTATTCAGCAGTGCAAAACCTTCACCTATTTCGCCACAGGAAGAAAATAATGAAAAAGGTTATCAGAGCAGGAGTGGAATGAAATTCGTTTTCGACGATGATAAAGTCAGCGTCACCACCGAAACTCCGAATGGAAACAAAATCATTCTGAGCGAGGATGAAGGCAGCATTCATATTGAAGATGAAAACGGAAACAAAATAGACCTGACTTCCGATGGAATAAAACTCGAAAGTCCGGGCGATATCAGTATCAAAGCCTCCGGAGATGTAAAAATCGAAGGAGTGAATATAAATGTGAAGGCACAGGCACAATTCAAGGCTGAAGGCAGCGCCGGCGCCGAAATGTCAACCAGCGGACAAGCGGTTGTGAAAGGATCCATTGTAATGATAAATTAATAATATGCCACCTGCAGCAAGAGTGACAGACACAACAACACACGGAGGAACGATTATCGGCCCGGGAGATCCGACCGTACTGATCGGCGGGATGCCGGCAGCGGTAATGGGAGACAACCATGTTTGCGCTTTGCCGCCCAACGTGCACCAGCCAACCGTGGGACCTTTCCCGATGGGAAGCACAACGGTGCTGATCGGAGGAAAACCGGCAATCAGGGTGGGCGATATGTCTGTTTGCGGAGCTACGGCAGCCGTGGGAGAACCAACAGTAATGATCGGATAAATGGGAAAGATAAAAATAGACGAAAACTCATTTCTTGGCCGCGGATGGTCATTCCCTCCGGTTTTTGCCCGGGGCGAAAATGGTGTTGAAATGGCAGATGAGGAGGAAGACATCAGGCAAAGCCTGATTATCCTGCTTTCAACTATTAAGGGTGAACGGATCATGCAGCCTGATTATGGTGCAAATATGGAAGAACTGTTGTTCGAACCGTTGAATGTTTCATTCGCAAAAAGAATGAGCGAAAGCATTGAAAGGGCCATCCTTTTTTACGAACCACGGATCAAAACCGATGACATCAGTTTTAATCAGGACAACGAAAATGGTCTGGTTGAAATAAGGATCGATTACACCATCATTGCCACGAATAACAGGCGAAACATGGTTTATCCGTATTATCTGAACGAAGGAACTGATATTGCTGAATAAAAAAGAGGAACATGCCGGTAAATTGTAAATCGAAAAATCCGCTTCAGCGCGACGGAACAAGCCAGGAACAAAGAGTGCTGAAAACCTTGCTTCCGGGTTACGTTGCAGTTGATGAACGAAGTATTGAAGACCTGAAGGAATTTGTAAAAAAATATGCAGAAGAAATTGTTTATTTCGATCTGAATAATTCTGCCGATAAAGATTGGAAGGATTTTTTCAGCAAGGAAACAGATGAAACCACGCAGTACAATGCCCCACATTTTGCACTTTTCATGGCATTTCTGAAGATTTTCAAATATGCCCAGGACGAAATAAATACAATTACTAAAAAACATCTCGATTTTTATTACCGCGATGTGCTTCATCTGGAAGAAAATCCTGCTGTTCCAGATCAGGTTTACCTGATTTTTGAACTGGCAAAACATGTATCTTCCCATTTGCTGAAAAAAGATACTGAGTTCAAAGCAGGCAAAGATGAAACCGGCAATAATGTTGTTTACGTCACAACCGAAGAAACCTCGCTCAACAAAGCAACTGTTTCGGAGTTGAAAGCTGTTTTTACAAACAAGTACGATATCTTTTCAGGCATTTCACCTTATCCGAAAAACGATTTCAGAATTTATAAATCGGAGGAAGCCAATTCTGAGGATGGAAATGGTACTGAGATTTCAAACGACGATAAAAGCTGGAGAACTTTTGGTGGGCCCGATTTTCCGGATATTGATTCAGGAACGGAGGAAGCGCTGATTGCCGACCGCGATCTTGCAGAAATCGGACTGGCAATTGCATCACCAAACCTTTACCTTGCCGAAGGTGAAAGAATAGTGACCATTTATCTTAATCTCACCGATTCATCTGTTGTTGATGATATTTACGACGAGCAGTTGTACGATGCTTTCAGTCTGAAATTCAGCGGCGAAGAAGAATGGATAGAACCGATCTGGGAAAAGACTTTTTCTTATGGTCATGGTGAAGTTGACCAGGTTCTTGCAAAGCGGGTTCTCGATTTTGTGAATTCTGCCAAAACTGCCGAAGACATTGCCGGAACGGAACCACAGGAAGGTCCTGTTTTCGATGATCCGACACAAGGATATGGCGACCAGTTAAGAGATTATGATATTGGATTGACAGTGGCAGCACGGATTATTTCGGAGCGGAACAAACTCGGGGCGGCAGGTTTTACCAGTATTAAGCAATTGTATGATATTAAGTACGTTGGCGTCGATAAAATAAACGATTTGGTTTACAGTTTCGGCGATCCGGTCCATTTTACAAAAATCGATAAAGAAAACAAACGGATTATTATTAAACGGACGATTACACGCGACCAGGAGGCAATTGTGGGTTACAACGAAGAAAAACTTCTTAATCCGATAAAAACCAATTGGCCGGTGGTGAAGATAGTACTCAATACAGAGAGTAAACAAAATCCGTTTATTTACAAATACTTAAAAGATCTTCAGCTCAAAAGCATCGATCTGGTTGTGGATGTAAGAGAGGTTAAAAACCTGATCATTCAGAATGACCAGTCGGTTCTCGATCCCGGGAAGCCATTCCAGCCGTTTGGCAACCGTCCTGTGGTGACATCAAATTTTTATATCGGGAGTTGGGAAGTTTTCCAGAAATCGCTCAACGAACTGAAGGTTAATCTTAAATGGTTCGGACTTCCTGATGATGCGCAGGGATTTCTGGATTACTACGGAAATTACATTGCTTCTTCAGTTACGCGGGATAATTCAAAGTTCACGGCGAAAACAAGCATCCTCGATAAAAAAGGATGGATACCGGTAACTCCCGTCAGCGACAAACTTTTTGCCTTTGAAAATAAAGGCAAACTGTTGGCGGATAATGTAATATCTTTTTTAAATTCCGATCCTGAAGGTGAGCCGCCAAAAACTGTGATTGGGAATATCAAACGCGATTACGAACTCGAATCGTTTACTGAATTTGATCAGAAAAGCAGGAAAGGTTTTCTGAAGATTTCGCTTGACGGAGCTGATTTCGGCCATAAAGATTATGCAACGTCATATACAAAAGTAGTTTTGAATGCAATTAATCCGGGTGAACCACCGGCCGATTATACTGGAAATTTACCAATTGAACCGTACACTCCTGAATTGGAGAACATTTCTGTCGATTATGTTTCGGCGGTAAATATTAAGGCAATAAATGTAAGTAAATCAGATTATTCCGACCGTGTTGAACAAATTTTTGCAGTTCATGCGATGGGTGTCGGCGAAATAAAAACAACCGGCAAAAGCAATTATTTGCTGCCTCAGTATAAAAACGAAGGCGAACTGTACATCGGAATTAAAGATCTTGTTCCGCCGCAAAATCTTTCGGTATTGTTTCAGATATCTGAAGGATCTTCTGATCCCGATTTGAATCCACCCGATGTAACCTGGAGTTATCTTGCTGATGATGAATGGATTGATTTTTCAGATCAGAATATTTTATCCGATTCAACCAAAGGATTGATTACTACGGGAATTGTTCTTTTCGATGTGCCTTCAAAAGCAACAAACGATAACAACATTCTCACAAACGGACTTCACTGGTTCAGAGCGACCGTGGATAATGACTCAGGCGGAATCCCGCAGATGATCGATATTAAATGCCAGGCAGCGAAAGTGGAGTTTAAGGACAATAACAACGATCCGGATTATCTGGCAAAGCCTTTGTCCGAAAAAACGATCTCGAAAATGGTTGTCGCCGATTCTTCTGTTAAAAAAATTGAACAACCTTTTACATCGTTTGGCGGCAAAATAAAGGAAGCAAGCAACGAATTCTACACGCGGGTCAGTGAACGGCTTCGTCATAAAAACAGGGCAATCACCATTTGGGATTATGAACATATTGTGTTAGAGAACTTTTCATCGGTTTACAAGGTAAAATGCCTGAACCACACACGTTACGAGGGGACTGCAACAAGCATCAACGAAGCTGCACCCGGAAATGTCAGCCTGGTGATTATTTCAAACATCCGTAACAAGAATGCTGTCGATCCTTTAAAACCAAGAACAAGCCTTGTTACTCTTGCCGACATTAATGATTTCATCGGAAAAATCAGATCGCCTTATATAAACGTTTATGTTAACAATCCCTTGTTCGAAGAGATTCAGGTCAAATTTAATGTACGTTTTTATTCCGGCTACGATAAAGGAATTTACTCTGTAAAACTGAATGAGGATCTGATTAAATTCCTTTCCCCCTGGGCGTATGCAGCGGGTTCCGATATTGTTTTCGGAGGAAAAATACACAAATCTGTGATACTGAACTTTGTGGAAGAACAGGAATATGTTGATTACATCACCTGTTTCGAAATGTTTCACATCATCCCCGGCGATCCGGCCAATGATCCCGGAAAAGATGTTGATGAAGCGGTTGCATCCACTTCAGCGTCTGTACTTGGCTCTGCATCCGGTCATGTAATAACCGTACTTGAAGGTGCAGATGAATGTGCCTGCGATGATAACGTTGTTGAAACTGTTGAAATAGCGTCACCGGATGATTGTCCGTGCGATTAAAACTACTACTGAATGTCAGAATCAATTACCATATCGAAAAAAACGCCTGAGTCAAAAAGCCAGCAATACGACTTTCTTAGGGAAGAAGGATTAAAATATATCCAGAAAGTCGCCGGTAAAATCTGGACCGATTACAATATCCACGATCCGGGAGTAAGTATTCTCGAAGTGCTGGCCTACGCGATAACAGAATTGGGATACAGGGCTTCGTACAACATTGAAGATCTTCTGGCAACCAAGCTCAATGATAAGACTGCCGATATCCGCAACTTTTTTACTGCCCGCGAAATATTGCCAAATAGTCCGGTAACCATTAACGATTACCGTAAACTCCTGATCGATGTTGATATTTATGATGAAGCAAGCTCCGGATGCAAAAACGTTGGAGTTAAAAACGCCTGGATCGAAAAATCGAAATCGAATGAAATACCGGTTTATTTTCATAAGGATGAGAGTAAACTCGATTATTTGCCCGATCCGGCTGTTCCCGGTCAGTTGCCATTGGAAATCGGTATTTTGTACGATATTTTGCTTGAGTTCGAAAAGTGCGACGAATATGGCGATCTCAACGAAAATTCGTTGTCGGGGAACCTGGTAATCGAAGATCATGTTGCAGACCCGAATGTAAATGGCGTCAATATTAAAACAGTGGTCGAGTTTCCGCGCTGGGACAGCGAAAAAACCGATTGGCTAAATACATACAGCATTAAATCGGGCGTTCAGAATATTACACTTCGCTTTTCAAATGTTCCCGACAGTTATAACTTTTCGTACGAAGTGGCTGACAACCTTGTAAAATTAACGGGCACGATTACCACTGCTTCCGATATTGTACCAATTCCGGGATTGACAGTTATTGAAAAACAGATTAATGATTTTATTTATTATAACGAAGACAGTCTGCTTGAATTTTACAAACTGAAAATCGGTAAAATCAGAAAAATAATAGAGCTTGTAAAAGCAAAATTGAATGCCAACCGCAATCTGTGCGAAGATTTTTATAAACTGAGCGCGCTCAAGGTTGAAAAAATTGCAGTTTGTGCCGATATCGAGCTCGACAGGGAAGCAGACGTTGACACGGTTCAGGCTGAAATTTACCACAAAATAGCCAGGTTCCTTTCTCCGACGGTTTATTTCTACTCGCTTGACGAAATGCTCAACAAATGCAAAACGGAATACGAACTTACTGTTTTAAAGATCGATACCGGAAATAAATATTTCGAAATTGATAATGATCTGGAAGAACTGCTGGCAGAAAACGATATTATTTCAGTTAAAGGATCGAGAAGCAACGACGGTGATTACACAGTTGTTTCGTTGACAGTTGACAGCGATAAACAGACAACAAAAATTTATGTTTCGGAAGATATTTCATCCGGTTTGCTGACCGAAAATGAACTTTTAACCTTCTGGAAAACAAATGAGGTTGAATGTCTTTCGGTTGACCAGATATTTGAAGGACCTGCACTCGATCATGGATTTATCGACAACAATGAACTTGAAAAAGCCGATCGCAAAAAGTACATCCATGTTTCCGATCTCATTCAGATTATTATGGATGTTGAAGGAGTTATTTCAGTTAAAACCATTCAGATTGCAAATATTCCGCAGGATAATGCTGATGGACTGATCGTATCGAAAAGCGTAAAATGGTGCATGCAACTTGCATTTGAACAAAACTATGTACCAAGATTAAGCGTGCTCGATTCAAAAATAACTTTTTACAAAGACCAGTTGCCATTCAGGGCTTCCGCATCGAATGTCGAGCAATTGATGGATGATCGTGAAAAGGAAGAACGCACTTCAAAACTTTTTAATCCGGTTCTCGATTTTGAAATTCCAAAGGGAACTTACCGGGATTTGGAAAGTTACGAAAGCATTCAGAATGAATTTCCGCTTGTTTACGGCATTGGTGAAGAAGGACTTCCGGCACAGGGAAAAAACAATGCTGATCTGGAACGGCGGAAAGCTGCAGCAAAGCAACTCAAAGGATTTTTGATGCATTTCGATCAGTTGCTGGCCAATTATTTCTCGCAATTGGCTCATGTAAAAGACCTGTTCTCGATGAACGCGAAAAAAGACCGGTTTGGCAATTATATTATCGGAAGAACTTATTATACTCGACCGCTGTTCGATATTGTTCCCAATGTTGACGAATTGTATGTTGATAAAAACGGACATGCAGTTACATTGAACTCAATCGCGGAGAATGAAGAAGATTTTTACACGAGAAAGAATAAATTTCTCAATCATTTAATTGGCAGGTTTGCAGAGCAATTTACCGATTACGCTCTGCTTACCTTCAAAATTTCCGGGGAATCAATAGCGTCCAAAGAACTTGTGGAAGATAAGCTTGCTTTTCTGAATTCTTATCCTTCCATAAGTTCTTCCCGCGGAAAAGGATTTAATTACCAGGAACCCTGCAAATTGTGGCACGTCGATAATATCTCGGGACTGAGGAGAAGAGTCTCTTTTCTCACCGGAATTGACGAACCAACAACAGATAAACTCCATTTTTCTCCGGGTTTTGAAATAGTACAATCAGGCGATAAGTATATAATTCAGGTTTCTGATTCAACACCGGTTTTACTTCTGAATGGATTTGAACCGCTTGATACTGAATCAGAAGCTAAACTGCTGTTTGAAAAGATGATTGTTAACGGATTGTTTAAGGACAACTTCGTTGTAAAAAGTGATGATGGCGGCAGTAACTTCTGTTTTAACCTGGTTTGCGGAGAAATGGAAGTTTTGGGAACCAGCGAAAGGTCCGACTATCCGGATCAACTTGCCGGTGGTGAACTTGATAAAGATATTGATGCACTTGTTCAGCTTTTTACAAACGAATTTTATTCGAACATTGAATCGAACCGGAATAACCTCGCTTGTCCGTTGCTGAATTACATTCAATACGATATCAAAACTGATATGATTCCCGATCCGCCGGTTGCAGTGGTCAGTTACGAACTGTTTGCCAAGCCTTTCAGCACTGATTCAGCAGATAAAAAACTTACCGGACAGTATATTATTGAGGGCAACGATAAAATGCAGGTGGATATTATTTCTGTTGACACAGCGCTCAAAAAAATTGTCGCCGATGGTAACATTTCAAATGTGCTGATTGTCGGTGATATTCTTGTTATTAAGGATTCGCAGGATAACGATGGAATTTACACGGTGGTTTCCTCTACCGATGCAGGACCAGCCACTGAAATAATTGTTGCAGAAGCAATACCTTCAGATTCAACTCCTCTGGGCGAATTATTCTATAATACCGACACAGAAAAAGATCTTTTGAAAATGGCAGAAGAACAACTGCCCGACATTCTCTGGCAACTGGTCGAAAATGCCAGCCAGAGCAAAAGGTACTATTTCAGTTCCGGCAGCGGGAATTACAGGTTCAGGATTTTCAGTAAAAAAGGAATTGACCTTGCTGAAAGTGTTGATGCCGATTTCAACCAGCCGCTGGCCGATGAAATTGCAAATCTTACTTCGGGAGTGGTTCAGATAACAAGTTCAACAGGTAATGACGGATCCTACACCGTAAATTCTGCTGTTGCCGGTGGTGAGGAAATTACCCTCACTTTGAATGAAAACCTCCCTTCGGCAAAAGCTGACGGTAAAATTGGATTCACCGAATCGTTAGCTTATAAATCGGATAAAGAAGAAAATTCGTTCACAATTGAAACTGACCTTTCCGGAAAACTTTTTAAAGGAGACAAAATCACCATTTCAGGTTCTGACAGTATTGACGGTGATTACACTATTTACTCAATTGTTTTGACTTCAGGCAAAACGGTTATTGTGGCTGAAGAACCTGTTCCGGCTGATGACAAAAACGGGCAATTTAAATATTCAAAATCGTTCGGAATTGAAAAAGTAACTTCAGATACAGTCATTTTCAAAGGTGGTTACGATCAGAAAGCCGTTGAACTTTTTGTTCAGTTTATTACCGGTAAATTTTTTAGTAACGAAGGATTTCATGTACTCGAACATATTTTATTGCGTCCGAAAGTCAGAGGCAAATATTTTATTGATGCCGGCCAGGATACTCTCACAGAAGGACTTGTCAATCCCGGTTCGCTTTACTTTAAAAAATCGCTGCCCTTATTTTCTGCAAGCAGTTCCACGAATCAATTCAAAGTTGACGGTGATCTGACCGGATACCTCGATGCTTTGAAAACAACAGATATTTCCGGCGAATTTGAGATTTCGGGCGCCGGTGCTGACGATTCAGTTTACTTCGTAAAAAACATCAGTTACAATTCAGGCACCAACCGGACTACCATAAAACCGGTTGAAAACATCCATTCCGACATTCTTTTTTCTTCAGCAAAAGGTAATATTTCATTTTTGAAAGGAACTCCGATCGGCAATGTTTCCGCGGCTGATATCAGTGTTACAGTTTCTGATGCTGAAACATTGAAAATAATCGCGGGAGAGATGGTCGAAATAAGTGGTTCGACAGGTAAAATCAACAACGGGAAATACCTGATAAAAAAGGTTGTTGACCTTGGCGGTAAGCAGGAAATCGCTTTTGCAAAAGTTGAATCGGAGGTTGAGGACAATTTGCTGGAAATTGTTTACGACGAGACAAAATGCGATTTGTACAGGATAAAAGATCCGTACACCTGCATTGCCAGCGTGATAATTCCATATTGGCAGGGGCGGTTTGACAATATGGATTTCAGGCGGTTTTTCGAAAAACAGCTCAGGCTTGAGGCGCCGGCTCATGTTTACCTTGTGATCTGCTGGATAAATTGTGAACAGATGAATGAATTTGAAAAAAAATATAAGGCATGGCTGGTTGAAAATGCCAGAAAGAACAAAGACTTCGGGGCTTTATCGCAGCGGCTGAACGACCTGATTGAAATCCGGAGCCGGCTTCGTAATATTTATCCTACGGGAACTCTTTTTGATTGTGTAGAAGATGAAACTCTTGAAAATGCAATAATACTTGATAACTCAGTTTTAGGAAACGCTTAAAAATAAAATACGATGAGTGATATTCTAAATACCTACCCGGTTTTCGAACCTAACCAGGTACTCAGCAGCACCCAGCTCAATAACCTTGTAAATTATCTCGATCAGCAAAACAGGCTCACCCGGGCACGACTGATCGGGATGGGTGTTGTTTGCGGTTTGGAAATTAAATACGACAAAAGTGAGCACACAATCACAATTACAAAAGGTACAGGGATTACTTCAGAAGGTTACCTGATTGCTTTAGGCGATTGTATTACAGTGAAGTACCGTCCGTACCTGCTGCCTCCCGGGACAATTTACGAACCTTTTGTCGATTCGGACAACAAGCAGGATATCAGTCTGTTTGAGTTACTCTCAGAAAATGTAAAAGCGGGTAAAGACGATAAAACCCTGGATGATGAAACTTTTCTGGCTGATAAAGTGGTGTTGCTTTTCATCGAAAGTTTCGACAAAGATCTGAAATCGTGTCTCGGGAAAAACTGCGACGAACTGGGTAAAGAAAGAATACTGACAATCAGGAAATTGCTCATCAGTAAAAGCGATCTTCAAAAGGTCTGGAATCGGACAAACACCGGAAAGCTGGATGCTGTTTTTCCTGAAAAGTTCGGGTTGCCGGTAATCAATCTGCCACGGGTATTATTCAGCCCCGATCAGAACAACTCTAAAAATTACACCGATTTTTCGAAGAATTATACAGGTGCGGTGCTGTCGGTGTTCGATAAACTTGTAGCTGCATTGTCGCAAACTTACGATATTTACAGACCGTTGCTGATTGAATCGTACAACGAGAAAAATCCGTTTGAAAACACGCCTGTTACAACCAAACTTGCTAAACTGAATAATTTTCTGAACAATACTGATGCTACATTAACATCGTACCTGGGAGTGCAGTATGTTTACGATCTTTTTCAGGACCTGATTCTTGCGTACAACGAATTCAAAAACACAGCTTTCGATCTGATGTCGGAATGTTGTCCGGATATGACCAGGTTCCCGAAGCATCTCATGTTAGGCGAGGCAATTCCGCCACTTTCAACAATTTGCAATAATTCAGAATACCGTCATCTTTTTGTACAGCCGCCGGTTTACAATCTTCAGAAACTGCTGGTTCAGAAAACAATTGCATTGCACAACCGGCTGGTATTAATGTTGGAAAGTTTCGACCTGAAACGGATAAACGGGTTTAAAGGTGCCGATGGAAAAAGTTTCCCGGTGCGGATCACTCCAAGCCTCGAAAAAACAACTTTGCTGAGCCAGCGGTCAGTTCCGTGGTATTACGATCTGAAAAAGAAAAGCAGTTATCCGGCTCTTGGCACATTGAAAAATTACTGGAATTTTGATGTCAGCCGGAAGTGCACCGATGAAAAAGATGGTTTGGCGCTCGATTACGAAAATCAGTCGAATGACCAGTCGGTTGCAAAAGATAAACTTTCAACTCCTTTGTTTTACGATATTCAGGATTATTCATTTTTAAGGATTGAAGGACAGATCGGTGTTGACTTTAACGTGGCACTGCAAAAAATAAACGATCTGAAAGCCCGGTTTAACCTGCCTTTTAACACGGTGGCATTGCAATTGGATACAAATGCAGGATCGGTGGTTTTGGACTACCGGTGCGGTTTTGAAGACATCCAGGAAGAGTATAAAATACTTAAACTCAGTTTTTGCAGGTTTGTAAAAGATTTTCGGGAGATTTATAAATTCTTCGATGAAAACCAGAATGAAATTTTTGGTGACAACACCGATGTTAAACCTTCGGAATATCTGAAGAAAATCAGCGCAATTGTTGAAATTCTGGCTGCTCTTTGTAAATCGTTGGAAGACTGCATTGAAAAGTTTGATTTCTTCGGATTTCAGAAACTCTACAAGGAACTTCTCGACAGGGTTCTTGAATTTGTTCTGGTAGATCTGGAACTGCTTAATAAAATCAATATCAGTACAAAAGAGGCTGAAAAACAGGTGCCACTGATCAATGGATTAATCCAGCGCCTTGCACCGGTTGGATTCAAACTTATCGATCTGATGTTTTACAACCGGTTCCTCAGGTTGTACTATTCATTTAAAAGAAGGGAGTTTTATTTGAAAAAATCGACCGCGGTTTTTTCTGAAAATATCAGGAAACATCCCGGGATTGATCATCAGTCGGGTGTTCCGAAAGGAGGTACTTTTATTCTTGTGTACATCAACACTTCGGAAAACGGGGTGATTGCCGATTTCAGCCTGCCTTACCTGTGTTGTACCAAAGAAAACTGTGTGCCAGCGTGCGACAATAAAGAAGATGGTTTTGTTTTTGAGATGGAGCCGTTTGCAAGGCCCGATTATGCAATAACTCTGGTAAAAATTCCGGTTGAAATCGATGTGATGAGAAATGATTTCCATCTTTTTGGAGGTGAGTTTAAAATCGAGTCTGAAAAAACTTCAAGGTTTGATGGGCGGATCGAACAAATTTCCGACACTGCATTGAGATACTATCCAAAAGAAGAATTTGCAGGAACTGATTCATTTACATACGCTTTAACAGATATTAAGACTGGTAACACTGATAAGGCAACCGTTACGGTTATCGTTAAAAAGCCCGTTCAGGTTCAGGGATGTTACAGTATCGAAATTTTACAGTGCTGGGGCGATGAAGCGGTAAAAGATACTGTTGGCCACCGGGAACTTGATCCTTCGTCGGGAGCAAATATGTTTGAAGTTTTATTGAATGATTTGCGGAAAACAGGTGGATTTACCGAATTGGAAATCAAATCAAACGTTCTTGAAAGCGAGCAAAGAAGGCGCAATCTGTTAAATTGCCTTGGAATTCCGGTTGATGCCAACACAAGTTACGAGCAATTAGGACAACTGATACTCGAATATCAGAAGAAAAATTGCGGGGCAGTGCAACCTGCAGCTGAATGCTACAGCGCAGCAGTTTTACAATGCTGGGGCGACACCAATGTCAACAGGGCACTGAAATTAAGGGGAATAAGTGCAACTGGCGATGTTTTCAATACGCTGCTTGAAAGTTTGAGGCAAACCCATGGTTTTACACAGGATCAATTACAAAAACTCGGAGACCAGGCTCTTCTGCAACTTATAAACTGTTTGCAGTTGCCAATTCCGACTGACAAAAAACCAGTTGAAATAATACTGGAATACCAGTCGCAGAATTGTCAGGGGGCGGCAAATCCGGCGGTAGCGGTCGAACCGGGATTAATTGCCGTTGATGATATGGTTAAAGTCCTTAAAGCACGCGGTGTTGCTGCAAGTGCAACCGAACCGAGGTCAGTTGTTGAAAGCAAATTTCTTGCAAGCAACTCAGGGAAAAATCTGTCAGAATCGGAACTGATTTTATTGTCGGATGATACAATAACCAATATTGCAAACAACAAAAGTATTACCAGGATCGCAGGTGAAGAAAAATCTCAGCTGATCAAACGATTGTTGAAGTGAAAGGCAGATTTGAATGGTTTAAATTAAAATAAGTGAAAAGTTGAATGTACAGAAACACATCATTAACCGTCATATTCTGGAGCTCACCGTTCCGGAACAGGGACGTGTGCAATCCATTCAAACCAAAGCTTCTGAACTGATAAAACAAAAATTATATCCCGAACTTGATGATCTGTTTTCGAAAATAATGAGCCCCGACCAGGTAATACGCATTGATAAACTTGTTATCGACGTTGGAAAAATTTCTGAACACGATCTGGATAATGAATTTATTGACAGGAGTTTAAAAAAAATAGCAGATAAAATAAACGGGCTTCTGGCCACTGAAACAAATGCACGGCAGCAAAATCATGTAAATGTTTACGAAACCGAAATCTACGGAAAAATTTTAGTCGCTTCCCGATCACACGATTATTTGCACCAGTTTATTTATTTCCTTCAAACAGGTCATTTTCCCTGGTGGAAAACATCGTCAGAAACAAACAAAGTTTCAGGTGACGGTTCTTTGAAAGAGGTTTTTGCAGAAGTTCTGAAATACGAAAGCAATCTCCTGAAAAACGAACTGGTTCCGTTATTCAAAATCCCTTCGGTGCGAAAGAGACTGATTTTTCAATTTGATTATTCCCGGATTGGTGAACTTCTGAACAGGATTGATGAGAAAAAGCTGAAAAACTGTTCCACCCAGTTTCAGGTTTTACTTTCGGTCATTGGTTCGTGCAGGTTCGAAAAGACTTTTACGGATAGTTATTACGATGTTGTCCTTCAGAATTTTAGCGAAACCACGGAACTGAATTCAGAAGAACGAAAAACTGCTTTTACAAAAGATGTGCTGGATTCTGTAATGACAAGATTGTCGGAAAGTGATAAGGAATGGATTGTGGCCAACCGTTTAAAACAGGATGATTCGGGCGAAATTTCTGTTACAAAAGAATTGTACCACTTTTCAGAAGCTGAAAAAGGTGCCGGGAATTCGGGATTGGAATCCATTCTTGACAATTCGGAGAAGAACTGGAAGACAGTGAGTAACCTGTTTGAAGATTTTATCAGAAATCTGGCCAAAAAAACAACCGGAAAAACAACAATAAATCTGGAACCCAACCGCGAGAAAAACAAAAATTATTCTTCTGAACCGGAAACAGAAATTAAGAATAAAAAGGAGGAGAAAAAACTTCAGTCTTTAAACGGAAAAAATGAAATGATTGAAGACCAGATTGTGGTTTTTAATGCAGGATTGGTACTTATTCATCCGTTTCTGAGATTTTTTTTCGAAGGGCTTGATTTGTTAGACGAAAAGCTCAGTTTTAAAAGTCAGGAGCATGCTTTCAAGGCAATTCATCTGTTACAGTTTATTGCAACCGGCAATGAAACTGCAGTGGAAACAGACCTCCTTTTAAACAAGATTTTGTGCGGTGTCGATATTTCTGAACCTGTTCCGAACTGTGTCATTCTTTCAGAAAAAGAAAAGGAAGAATCTGTTTTCCTGATTAAAACAGTTCTGGAAAGATGGGAAGCTTTAAAAACAACTAATCCTTCTGCTTTGAGAGAAACTTTTATTCAGCGCGAGGGCATTCTGAAAAAAAGCGGAGGCGACTGGACGCTGGTGATCGAAAGAAATACTTTCGATGTGATGCTCGAAAAATTACTTTGGTCGATCAGTTTCATTAAACTTCCGTGGTGTCAGCAAATTCTTTTTGTCGAATGGTAGAACAGTTAAAAATAGAAGCAAATGCTGCGGATATTGAACGCGAAATCGCATGGTTCAGGGAGATTCTGAAAACACGTTCGTTGCTGAATGCCAAAAAAGAAACTGAATACCGGAGTGTTTACGATATTGCCCCACCGGCTCTGAATGGCAGTGCTTCTGCTTTTGCAGCTTTTATCGGGAAACACAAGCTTGATTTTGAAGAACGTTTTCTTCTGGCACTTGCGCTGGTTCCTCATGTCAAGCCCGAATTGCTCGATATGTTTCTTGTAAAAAATGATAACACCCAGCAGATTTACACTGAATTTGGCGGCAAACGCGGCAAAAATCACAACGGTTTTATTCCTACCGGCGAAACTGCAATGTTTATTCTGGCTGGTAACAACCTTCAGAAAAGGTTTTCACTGCAACGCTGTTTCGATGGTTTTCACAAGTTCAGCAAAGAAAATATTTTAAGTCTTGAAGAAATCGACAAAAACGAACCGATGTTAAGTGGCGCTCTCAGTGTTTCGCAGGAAGTGCTCGATCTGTTTACCATCGGCGAGGCACGCAAACCCAATTTCAGCCCCGAATTTCCGGCAAAACTGCTGACAACAAAAATGGAATGGTCTGATCTTGTTCTGAACAACCATGTGATGGTACAATTAAATGAAATCGAAACCTGGGTGACGCATCATCATAAACTGATGAAAGAGTGGGGGATGGAAAAAATATTGAAACCCGGTTACAAATCGCTGTTTCACGGGCCGCCCGGAACAGGCAAAACAACCACTGCCGCGCTTTTAGGGAAAAAAACAAACCGCGATGTTTACCGGATCGACTTGTCGCAAATGGTTTCGAAGTACATTGGTGAAACGGAGAAAAACCTTGCAAAACTGTTCGACCGGGCAGAAAACAAAGAATGGATTCTGTTTTTTGACGAGGCTGACGCGCTGTTCGGAAAGCGCACAAGTACACGCGATGCACACGACCGTTATGCCAACCAGGAAGTTTCGTATCTTCTGCAGCGGATCGAGGATTTTGACGGATTAGTCATTCTTGCCACCAACCTGAAAGGAAACATCGACGACGCCTTTATGCGAAGGTTTCAGTCAACAATACATTTCCCGTTGCCGACCGCCGAAGAACGATATAAAATCTGGAAGAATGGATTTTCAAATGCAGTTGAGCTTGACAAATCCATCGATCTCAGGGAAATTGCTGAAAAATATGAAATTGCCGGAGGCGCTGTGATAAACATTATTCAGCATTGTTCGCTCCGTGCGCTTGGCCGGAACAGTAACCAGATCAATCAGAACGACATCATCGAAGGGATAAGAAGAGAATATCATAAAAACAGGAGAACGCTTTAAATATTTTGATTATGTATCAGGTAGTTGAGAGAAAGAAAAATGGTTCGCCGCAATATTTTCAGACAAGTCTGAAAATCGGGCAGCCCGGCGATAAATACGAGCAGGAAGCTGATGCAGTTGCCGACAAAGTTATGATGATGCCTGAACGCAGTGCGCTTCGAATGCAGCCGGTTGACGAGGAGGAAGAAGAAAAGCTGCAAATGAATCCTTTCCCTTCGGTTAAGGAAAATATACAGATGAAGTGTAAGGAATGTGAAGAGGAAGAAATGCTGCAGACAAAACCGGTTGGTGATTCAGGTTTTGTTTCTCATGATATTTCCGGTCATTTGGAATCTTCGAATGGGAGAGGTTCGTTTCTGTCAGGAAACTCAAATCAATTCATGAGTAAAGCGTTTGGCAGAGATTTCAGCGGGGTAAAAGTACACACTGATCAAAATGCAGTTCAAATGAACCAACAGCTTGGTGCAAGGGCTTTTACTTACGGGAATAATATATTTTTTAATTCAGGTGAATACAATCCTGAAACTACACATGGTAAGCGTTTACTTGCACACGAATTGACGCATACAATTCAACAAGGCAACAATTTAATATCTCCTGAAATTCAATGTGATTTTGCTGTTGAACCTACTACTCCGGAAAGGGCAGTGGCAGTTTTAACACCTGCTCAGGTTCAAAGTGCTATCCGGTTTAATAATATCATTTTTAACGATATTGATGAAATTTCAGAAATAAGGGATATACTTGGGTTATCCCGTGAACCTGCCGTTGTTGACGAGGATTTTGTTCAAGGTGTTGTTGATTATCAGGCACAATACGGATTACGGCAAGATGGAAAACTTGGAGGTGCAACTGCAGGAATTTTGTATAACGAGGTAAAAGCAGAAGCAGATTATCTGGAACAACCAGAGACCGGAACACCGCTGAGAAGAGTTGAAAGGAGATTATATTTAAGATCAATTGTTCCCGGACGTAGTGGGGAAATTGCCCATCAGGGTTTTATTGGTGATAATGACAGACCTCGTGGAATTGTAACGGTAAGAATTAATGCCAACGAATCTGCTTTAAATGCAGCGGCAGATCGGGCAATTTCACTTGATTACACTGGTGAAGATGCAAATCAGGTAAGTTGGTTACAATTTATAAACAGAAGTTTTTATGGTTTTCAGCCTGGTTCCGATGTAAGAATTTATAATAACGGTAATATTACAACTACCGGTGGAACGTATGCTTATTCAAGTCCAGGTGCAATAACCTGGAATCTTGATACCGCATCAGCAGCAAGTCCATTCTATGAATCCGGAGGATTATCAGTGCAAACTCCAAACAGGTCGCTGGTAATGATTGATCAACCTGGTGGACCCACGGTAGCAATGCAAAATGCTTTTGCAACTTCACAGGTTCCAAATTTAGACAGATTGGTAATGCGTGCAACTTTTGACACATATGCAGTTAAAAACAACAGAGTTTTTTATAGGGTGCGGTGGTATGCCACTTACAGATATAATTTAACTACAGGCGCAGCGTCAACTGTAATTTACTCACTTGGTACCACCGAATCGAGATCAACATTAAATGCCACGCAAAGAGCAGTTTTGAGAGGCAGATTTGCAGCAAATACCATTCCTTAATAATTAAAGATGATTAAATTAATCTTATATTCAATGTTTTTAACAAACTGTTTTAATAAGGATAATATGAATTACACTGACACAAATAAAATTAATGGAGTTTGGCAATTTGAAAAGTTTGTAAATGATGTGAATTGCAAGGCTACTTCAGGTGGACTTAATGACCAATATACATTTTTGATTGAAGATGGATATATAGTTATTTCTTTGTTTTCTGAACAGCTAACCAGATGGAAATCAAAAGATGACATTTATAAGTTAAAAACAAAGTGGCAAAATCAGACACTTATGTATTTAACTCCACTTGGTAATTGGATGCCCCTGGCTGATTATGACGGTGTGATTTTTTATATGAGTGACGGCATACAAAAGAAAATATTTAAAAAAATACCTGAAGAAAAAATTGTTAAATGGAATCAGGGACTATTAAATAATGATCGGCGTCCATTTGATTATGAATCAATAGTGAAATAATTGTATTATGGTTACTGTGGAAATCGACATGATTTAAATTTGGTATGTTATTAAGATCCGGTTTTAAGAAATTACCTTCATTTAAGTGTACCGTCTTTTAATTATGAATGCATTTAATTTACCTGCTTTTAAAGAAATCCCTGAATCTGTTAATGGAAAGGGATTTAAACATGGAGATAAACGGATTGCATTTGGTGAATACGGATTCACTGGAAATTCTTTAGCTACATTACATACAATTGACAAAAATGTTGATAATGGGAAAATACAAATGAATACTGATTCATTTGATTACGGTTTTATGAAACCAGCAGATGATAGTGAAAAAATCGTAATGTACCCCGAATTAAATTTGTATAATGCCAAAAACCATAAAAATGATATACAAAATACTGCACAGTTTACAACTCCCGGATACAATTTTTTAAAAACTAAAGACGTCATTCAAAAAGTTCCAATGCCTTCTGAATCAACGGTAAATGCACTTGCCGATTATAATGCAACGTCACGCCAGGGAATTCGTTACGACCCGACATTTAATTTAAGTTCCGGCATCTCAGCATACTTCAGACAGGGTGTTGTGATGGATGTCCGCACAGGATATAATGTGACGTATGTTGTCAGGGGGTTTCCAGCAGGTGAGGAATGGGTGTCAAATGCATTAAAAGCATTGATGCTTTATAATTTCAATTTAAACAGCAGTGCGACTGAAACTCCGTTGTTAAATTTAACCACCGTTCAGCACATTGATCTGTCCGGACAGACAAATCCGTCAGATTCATCAGTTCACGGACCTGATGCGGTAATTCGGTTTACATCAACTCAATTTGATGCAACAGGAAGAAGTGCAGCAAGGATTCAGAATGTGCAATTGCTGATAGAAAAACTCAGCAATTTTTCAGCGACTCCTTCAACTGAAACGGCAGAAGCCCGGCGTCGCCGATTTGAAAATACGTATCAGATTACTAATGCGGTTCCGGTAAGGAACGATCCTTTGGGAGATCCGGTTGAAGCCATGTCCGACAGTCAGTTCGACCAGGTTTTAGATGGATTGGATCGACTGCCAGCCAATATTTTATCAGGAATTACGGGAATACCGATCCATCGGAGTCTCAGTGCCCGGGGATCAAAAAATGAAGTAGCTGAATACAAACAAACAAGGCCAGCCGGGAGTACCAACTGGGAACGCAGGATTGTGGTTTACAATGATTTTTTCAGTATGAATGCGGAACAAAAAGCATTTACGATGATACATGAAATCGGACATGCTCTCGATTTCAGGCCAAATGAAGCAACAGGGGGCCGCGGAGGTCCATCGGCAAGTGCTGCCACAGGAAGAAACAGTTTCAGAAGCGCAGTCAGGGCAGATGGTGGATTATCAAAGGGAGTAAGTACTTATGCCGCAACTGCAACCAGTTACGACGAATATTATGCTGAAGCTTTTGCTATGTATAGAAGTCAGCCTGATACTTTAAGGGCAATAAGGCCAAATGTTTATCAATATTTTGTGACTCAATATCCTTAATGCAGATTTAATTCAAAAAACTAATTAAAATGTATCAGTTTAAATCATATCAGCTCAAGAATACCCCGGACCAATCTGCTCATTTTCAACCGGTACAAACAAAACTGAAAATTGGCCAGCCGGGGGACAAATATGAACATGAAGCTGACGCAGTTGCTGAAAAGGTAATGCAGCAGGGTAACACTGATACACTCAGGATGCAGCCTTTGGAAGAAGAGGAAGAATTGATGCAGATGCAACCCATGAATGAAGAGGAAGAAGAACTTCAGATGAAAAGTGAAGAATCCATTCAAAAATTTATGTTCCAAAAACAATCAGAAGAGGAAGAAGAACCGGTTCAGGCAAAGCCTTTGAATTCTTCTCAACCGGTTACACCGACTGATCATATTTATTCGCGGATTAACAGTTCAAGAGATTCAGGTTCTTCAATGGATAAAAATACAATGTCGTTTATGCAAAATCGGTTTGGTACAAATTTCGGGGATGTAAAAATTCATACCGGAAATACTGCGGTTCAACTCAATGAACAATTTAATGCACAGGCATTTACAGTTGGTAATGATATATTTTTCAACAATGGAAAATACAATCCTGTAAGTTTTTCGGGAAAACGTTTGCTCGCCCATGAACTTACACATACAATCCAGCAGGGAGGCGGAATCCATCCGATGATTCAAAAAGATGGGGAAGAAGGTGCAACAGGCAGCAGTACTCCTTTAGCCGATCTGATTTCGGGAATTGTACGCGAACAACTGACAAATTCCAGTATGCAAAACTATTTAAGAAGTTTGGGTAATGCACTTCAGGGACTTGCTGTTGAAAGCACTGCCGGTCAGGGTGACCAGCCCGCATTAAGTACTGAAAGACTTGCTGCACTTGGAATTTCAGGGGCTTTTGAAACCACTTCGGGCGCAATTCTCCGCGATCCTGGTTTTGCGGCTTTACGCAGAAGGCTTATCGACATAATTGGCAGCAGCGACGAAGTGGCCTTAATTGCCGCACTTGCTGCAGGCATTGCTGCGGTTCTTGCTGATGTTCCTTTAAGAGGATCGCCATCGCGTGAACTTGGAGCCGGTTTCAGCGTTGGCGGATCGTTCGATTTCGGATCGATTCAAAGTCTCCGGTTCAACAATATGCAGATTTATGCTCAATATGCGAGAGATTATTTCAGTACACGATTGACAGGTTCTGTAAGCAGAAGCGCGGATACCGGAGAGTTCACAGGTTCCGGGACAGGAGAAGTAAGACTTGGTAACGATATCGGGCATTTGCTGGGCAGGATTACCATTAATTCTGAAGGAGAAGTGGTTGTGGTTGGCAGGTTTTCGGGCGGGTACCAGTTTGGTGGAAGCGATCAGCTTGTGTTCACCACCGATCTGACACATTCGTTTGCCACTGGTGAAACAATTGTCCAGCCTGGTATCAGCGGAAGGTTCAGTCTCGGTTCTGATCAAAGTATCAGGTTAGGTTCGTCGCTTTCAATTTCAACTGACAGCGGACTTACCGGGGTCACAGGTTTTATTGAGTACAACGCCGATTTTCTCAGGTTCCGGGTTGAAGGAAGCATGACCGGCATTCCGGGAGAACGTTCGATGGCTCCGGGAAGCGACATGCGTATTCAGGGTCTGCTGACCATTCCTCTTTTCTGATAAAAAAATTCTGAATAAAATAAAAACATAACTTAAAACAATATTTTTAATAAATGAAAACACTGAAGTACCGTTCGCAGGGACAGGAAGTTTACCTGCTTGAGGAAATTCTGCAGAAACTTGGTTACAAAGTTGACGTTTCAACTTATTTTGATGTTGACACCGACCTCGCTTTAAAGGATTTTCAGAAAAAAAATAACCTGGTTGTCGATGGAATTTGCGGGCCCAAAACCTGGATGGTCCTTTTAGAAAAGGAAAGACAGGTATTTGATATAACAGGCAAATTTCTTTCGGAAAAAGATCTGGTTGATTTTGCTTCAGGTTTAAATCTTGAACTCGCATCTGTTAAAGCGGTGAATGAAGTGGAGAGCTCGGGGAAAGGCTTTCTTGTTTCAGGTCAACCCCGGATTCTTTTTGAAGGACATGTTTTCTGGAGTGAACTGAAAAAGAGGAATATCAATCCTGCCGCAATCCTGAAACCCGGGTACGAAGATGTGTTGTATGAGAAATGGACAAAAATATATTACAAAGGAGGTGCAGCTGAATACAACAGGCTTGAAAAGGCTGCCGGTATTTCCGGCGCTCCCGGGGTACATGATGCCGCTTACTGTTCTGCTTCGTGGGGTGCGTTCCAGATTATGGGATATCATTACTCAAATCTGGGTTTCAATTCAATCGATCAGTTTGTTACCGATATGTATAAACATGAAAGGGAACATTTAAACGCGTTTGGTAAGTTTTTATCGTATAAAAGTTTTTCGGGCAAGAAACTTTTGGAATGGTTACGCGAAAAAAACTGGGAAAAATTTGCTGAGGGTTACAACGGTTCTGGTTTCAGACAAAACAAATACGACATCAAACTTATGACAGCTTATAATAAATATAATATGTGAGAATTATTTTTATGGAGATTTACTGAGAACTGAAAGGAGTCAGTGTTTTTATGTTTATTTGAAAGCTGAAAAAAAGCCGGTGACATTGAAATGTTGCCGGCTTTTAATTTATTCCAGCTTCTGTAAGGTCATACAATTATAAATTTTACATTGTTTTAACTGATAATGGTTGACTCTGAAATTTGCTGACAAATAATTGTTAATTGTTTATTTAAAATCTTTTACATCTGTTTGATTATTTTATAAAAAAGTGTTTTCTTTGCACTCCGTTTGAAGAAGGCGTATATTCAGAACTTAAAGAAATATAATAAGATGTCACGAGTTTGTCAGATAACAGGTAAAAGTGCGATGGGCGGGAATAATGTTTCTCACTCGAAAAGAAGGACAAAGAGGAAATTCAATGTTAACCTGTTCAGAAAGAGGTATTATTTGCCCGATGAAGATCGGTGGGTTGATTTAATAGTTTCAGCAGCCGGCATTCGTACCATTAATAAAAACGGGTTAAGCGCTGCACTAAAAAATGCCCGTGAAAAAGGGTTTATCGAAAAAATATAATAATTTTCAGAAATGGCTAAGAAAAGTAAAGGCAACAGGATTCAGGTTATTTTGGAATGCACTGAGCACAAAGCAAGTGGCATGCCTGGTACTTCAAGGTACATTACCACCAAAAACAGAAAAAATACACCCGATCGTATGGAATTGAAGAAGTACAATCCGGTTTTGAAAAAAGTAACAGTTCATAAAGAAATTAAATAGGTTAAGTCATGGCAAAGAAAACGGTTGCAACATTACAAAAAGGTGCTGGTAAAGGTTATGCCAAAGTGATTAAGATGACTAAATCGGAAAAAACCGGTGCTTATATTTTTAAAGAAGAAGTAGTTCCGAACGAAGAAGTAACAGCATTTTTTAAGAAATAATTTATTCCGGGAAATTGTTGTTGAGGAACAAAAAAAGCTTTCATCGCGGTGAAAGCTTTTTTTGTTTTCGGTAATGATAAAACATTTTCAAACAAAATATTGTTATTTTAGTCACTGAAAATCACTAAAGTATGGGAATATTCGGATTTTTTGACAAAGCGAAAAAGCAAAATCTTGACGAAGGGCTTGCTAAAACCAAAGAAAGCGTTTTTGCTAAAATTGGTCGTGCAGTCATTGGCAAATCGAAAGTTGACGACGAAGTGCTTGATAACCTTGAGGAGATTTTAATTTCTTCGGATGTAGGTGTTGACACAACCCTGAAAATCATAGAACGGATTGAAGCACGTGTGGCAAAGGATAAATATCTGGGAGTTAACGAATTGAATAGCATTTTAAAAGAAGAAATCACTGCACTGCTCGAAGAAAATAACTCAGCTGATGTTTCGGATTTCGATCTGCCCGACACAGGCAATCCATACGTAATAATGGTTGTAGGTGTAAATGGAGTTGGAAAAACAACAACCATCGGGAAACTGGCTTATAATTTCAAAAAGGCCGGCAAATCGGTGATTCTCGGCGCTGCCGACACCTTTCGCGCTGCTGCTATCGAACAGCTCGAAATTTGGGCAAAACGGGTTGATGTGCCGATCGTAAAACAGAAGATGGGGGCAGATCCTGCTTCTGTTGCATACGACACGATTGCTTCTGCAAAAGCATCGAAAACCGATGTGGTGATTATTGATACTGCCGGGCGTTTGCATAATAAAGTTAACCTGATGAATGAACTGTCGAAAATTAAAAAGGTGATGCAAAAAGTAATTCCAGATGCACCTCACGAAGTTTTGCTGATTCTGGATGGTTCAACCGGGCAGAATGCATTTGAACAGGCCAGACAGTTTACACTTGCCACCGAAGTTACTTCAATGGCGCTCACCAAACTCGACGGAACTGCAAAAGGTGGCGTGGTGATCGGTATTTCAGATCAATTCAAAATTCCGGTGAAATACATTGGAATCGGCGAAAAAATGGAACACCTACAGATTTTTAACAGGAAGGAATTTGTGGAATCGCTTTTCTCGTAAAAGTTCCATTTCTGTAAAAAATTATTGAGGGTGGTTTCAGAAATATTCAGCCTTTAATTCAGGATTTATTTCTGAGTGTCTTTTTGCCCGTTAATTTCGGCTTGTTGTTTCAGAAATGGTTTTATCAGCCTGAAAACCGGTATTTCATCTGTTGCAGTAAGGTTTATTGCACCTGCAACAACCAGCTTTTCATCGGGAATGATGAGCAGTACTGCACCACCGCCGGTAACTTTACCGTTTTTTCCATAGTATGTCTTTCCTTCAGGGGTCTTTTGTACAATCCATCCGTTTGCAATATTTGACGGTAAATCGCTTGGCAATTTTGTAGTTACAAACAACTTGTCTTTCACCTTTTTCGGAATTCTTTCGGAATACAAAACCGCATTTCCGAATTTTATCAGGTCGTCAGCATTCGAAAGTAGCCCTTTTGATGGAGCCAAATATCTCAAATCGCGAAATGATGCATTAATTACCTGGGCCACAAGATTGTAATCGAAGAAATCGGTCCGACCTGTCACGGTTTTATATGGATTGTCGATTTCTGTACTCGTTAATTGCAAAGTGTCAGTAATATATGTTTTCAGAAGTTCAGGAAATTTCCTGCCTGAAGCTTTTTCCATAACCGCTCCCAGTAAATTGTAGTTATTCGGGCTTGGGCTTTCAAACCAGCCGGGAGTAAAGTCGAGCGGATCGTTTTTAAATAAATCGATACCATTCATAATTGTTACATTTTGGCCGCTTCGGTCCACTAAATCAGGTTTTGCTTTTCTTATTCCTGAAGAATGATTGGCAATCTGATTCAGCGTTATTTTATATGGAATCCCTTTGTAATTTGAAAGTGGATAATCGGGAATGTACGATTGCACAGCAGAATCGGGATTTAATTTTCCTTCTTCTATCATCATCTGGTAAATCAGCGATGTAAACAGTTCCGATAAATCCCCGATCCTGAACCTGGTTATTCTTGTTGCCGGAACTTCAAGATCTTTTGATGCAAGACCAAACGATTCTGAATAAATCAGTTTTCCATCTTTCGAAATTGCAAAGGAACCGCCCGGAATATTGTTGATCACCATGTAAACCGATAATTCCTTTCTTACTTGGGCAATTTCTTTTTTATACCTGCTGTCGTAAAATATGTACTTATCTTCTTTTTTGCAGTTCGACAGCGTTAACAGTAATACAAACAGCACGAAATATTGAATTCCACGTTTCATGTTTAAGTACAAATTAAATTTGAAAAAAAAATCAGGTAAAAATAGAATTTTTGAAATTACCAGAACATTAAATCCGGCTTACAAATTTGTAAAATTCTTTTTACTTAAAAGGCTGGTGAATGCCATTTTATACGAACTGCTCACCGGAATTAGTTTGTCGCGGATTTTTATCGCGTTATTCTCAATGTAGTCAATTTTATCAATCGCGACAATGAATGATTTGTGTACCCTGATAAATTTCTGAGGATCAAGAAGATCCTGAATGGTCTTGAAATTGAGTAGGGTCATTATTTTGCTGTCTTCAGTATGAATCTGAAGATAATCGCGCATTCCTTCGATATACAAAATTTTGTTGTAGTACATTTTCACTGTTTTGTTACCCGATTTTACAAAGGTGTAATCCAGTTTTTCGGGTTGGGGAAGGGAAGTTTCCACTCTTGCTGATTTGCTTTGTGCCTGGTTGTCTTTCAGAAAACGCGCATACACTTTTTCAACTGCCTTCACAAACCGTTCAAAAGGAATTGGTTTTAACAGATAATCCATAACATCGAGTTCGTAAGCTTTCAGGGCATATTCATCGAAAGCAGTGGTGAGAATTATGTATGGCGGATCTTTCAATGTTTCCAGAAGCTGGATCCCGGTAAATTCATCCATCTGAATATCGAGAAAAATCAGGTCGATATGATTTTCGCGCAGGAATGAAAATGTGGAAAGCGCATTGTCAAAGGTTCCCATCAGATTCAGATAATCGATCTTTTCAGCATACCGTTTTATCTTTTTCAGCGCAAGAACTTCATCATCAACTGCTATGCAATTCATTTTCATAACAACGGGATCTTTACGTACACTTCAAATTTATCCATATTACTGTTAATTTCAAAAACGTAATTTTCGCCAAACAGCAGCTTTAATCTTTTCTCAACATTTTTCAATCCGTTTCCCGAACCTGAATCGGGTAATTTAAAATCGTTGCGTTTTACAAAATTCGATGTTTTAAGTTCGATATGATCATTGTCGATATTGAAACTGATTTGAATACCAGGTAATTCCGATTGCTTGTTGCAATGTTTGATTGTGTTTTCAATTATCGGAATAAAAAGTAATGGGGGAATGAATTTCCCCGCGGATTCTCCTTTTGATGAATAATCGAGAAATTTCGGGTCTTCAAAACTTAGTTTTGCCAGTTCGATAAAATCCCTGATGTATTCGAGTTCGTTGTTCAGCATCACTTTTTCCTCGTTCGATTCCTTCAGCATGTAACGCATGATTTTCGAAAGCAGAAAAATGGCGTTCGATGCCTTGTCTTTGTCTTCGTATATTAATGAATCGATGTTGTTCAGAACGTTGAAAAGAAAATGAGGATTGATTTGCGACCGCAAAACCCCAAGTTCGGAGTGTATGCTTCTTTTCTCAAGTTCAGACTGAATCAATTGTATTTTGTGCGAATAGCTGAAAAGTTTTAAAGCAGTGGCAGTTCCCACAATCATAAAATTGTTTACAAGCCAGTTGAACAATTCGTAGATAAAAGGCCGTTTTACAACCCAGAATCCAAGAAAAGGCTGAACATTGAACATGATGTATTGCGATATTGCGATATTTAACGCAATTGCGCCTGCTGTTCCAAATACAAAAATCAGGAGGTTACGGTTGCGGAATACAAATCTGGGGATAAGAAATTCGATAACAAAATAAACAGTGAGAATATCTATTGGGATGTAAATCAGGTTTACAAAAGCATCAAAAGTAAACCCATACGCCGCAATCCGGGGTGCAGTGTAAAAAGAAAATATAAATATCCAGAAGAGGAGGTGGTTTAATATTCTGAATTTAAATATCTTCATTGGTCAGGTTCAATTTTCCACAATATTAAGTGTTTTAAGCGAATATAAACTGATAATTTCTGCGAACCTGCAGGCAATTTCGTCATCTAAAACTGGTAGATTGTTTACTTGTTTTTGCAGATTATTTTGATGTTTTTGCAGAATTTCAGGCAGTTTCACACCTGTAAACCGGTATTAATCACAATCGGACGGATCACTGATGATTCTATCAATAACCTGAAATTGTAATTTTGAACATCACACTTTCGAATCTGGAACCAGTAAAGCCGGTAAATACGCCCACATTTCCGAGGAAGAAAAGGCTGTTCAGACTGTACCCTGCTTCCCAGTAACTGTGAACCGACGGTGTTACAACATAGTTCAGGTGCAGGCTTTCGCTCCATGTATTGGTGTTGATGAATGATAAATACCTGAGTAATAAGTATTCTGTCCTGATCTCGCCGCCCAGGTTCAGGTAACTTTCGTTGGTGCTAAGGGAATAATCGTTAACCAGTTGAAACGAGTGGGTGTAAAAGTTCAGAAGTAACGGTATTTCGTAAGTTTTGAAATGATGGAACTGGGAAAAGTGCATCTGTTTTTTGCTGAAAAAATAACCAGCGTTTGCGTACAGGTCGATACCGGCCGATGGCGAAATATTGGCCTGCTGACGATAACTGAAATCGATCTGGCTGAAATCGGAAACCGAAGAAAAAATATTTTTCACTCCCCGACGGTACTGAAGATTAAAATTGTAATAATCTTTTATAAAAATAAAGGGAGATTCCTGTAACCACGGCTTTCGCTGACGTTTGTAATAGTTGGCGCCGATGGTGTAACCAAAACTTTTCTGGGCCTGAATTTCAGGACTTTCAGTTGTGAAATCAGCCGGCAGGTTTGGTTTGAAATCCTTTTCATACGAAAAAATGTAAGTTGCGGTATTCTCCAGCGGTTTGAAATTGTTGTAATCAATTGTTCCTGAAAGAGTTATTTTGTCGGTCACCCTTTGCGAAACGTTAATCTTTGTAAACGTTGTTTCGTAAAGACGCATGTAGTTTTCGGCAAAAAACCATGTACTTGCAGCATTCAGAATGGGTTGAATTCCTTCGGGGGATGTTTTAAAATCCCGGCTTTCCTTTCCAAAATCAAAATTTACAGTTCCATTTTTCCATAAAAGTTCTTTAAATGTACTGTTAACCGATGCATAAACCGCACGACGGTTAAAAGCATATCCGAATTCAGGAATTATCAGCATTTGCCGGTCGTGACCGGGTTTATAACTCAGTTCAAATTTCTGACGGTACTTGTAACCGTCAACGGCATTGAAATCAAAGTTTTTAAACGAAATCAATCCGTCGTAACTCAGTCTTATTGCCGAATCTTTAGCAAGGTCCCAGTATCCGAACATGATTTTCGAAAAAATCCTTTTCTTCTTTTCAGGTTTTACCTTTGTCAGAGAATCTGTCTTTTCAAGTTTCATTTGTACCAGCGAATCAGTCATGGCATAGCTTTTCATTTCTGCCGGTGTAAGCGGAATAGCCCGAATAGTGTCCCAATAAACAAGGTCGGTTGAAAGTGTGTCTTTTATTTGTTCAACATTGTAATTAGTACGAAAAACATTATTCAGAATCGTGTCCTTGTACTGTTCTTTCAGTATTTTCCGGTTCAGTCTTGCCGCCCGGGTTGCTTCGCGATTGGTCAATTCTTCTTTCGACTGAAGTGCTTCAGCTTTGGCTCTCAATTTTTTTTCTTTTTCACCTGGAATTCTTGTTGCTTTTGCTTCCTGTTTTTCCCCTGGTACCGGCTGAATTTCACCAAAATTATTTTGTTCAACTACCTTGTATTTTAACGCCACGCCATAATAGAACTGACCTTTCAGCCCAAGCATCGATACATCTCCGTCGATATGATCTGAAACCGGCAGCCAGCAATCGTTCCCGAGGTTTTCGAATTGCTGTCTGATCCTGTAATCGACAAATTCGAACTGTCCTTTAAAGTCGAGGTTGTAAATGCTCCAAAGTTTATCGACAATATAAATGTATCCGTCAACCAGTTCATCGCTTTTTCGGTTGGGTGTTACCCTGATTTTAAATACATCAAAATCGCCCACGGTAATAAATCCCTCGTATCTGAAATCGTAATGTTTCACTGCCAGCGACGACAAAGGTGAAATCAACTGGTTGGGGCGTTCATCGTAAAAACTCGACGACATCAGTTCCATCACCGGCGGTTCATCAACACCAGTCAGAGTGGTTCTTTTACTGATGACTTTCTGTTCGTATTTATTAGGATAATCGAATGTTATTTTGTTCTGTGATTCAATAATATAAGTGACATTTTCCTTTACAAGTTCCTTCAGTTTTCTTCCGTCGATTTCAACCTTGTTTTGATAAACCTTTGGGATACTGTTGAAATTGAAATTTGCCCTGATGTACATATCGGCTTCGTAATGCTTTATTCTTTGCCTGTAGTATGGCGCTTTGGCAATGGCTTTCCTCATGATCATCCAGGCAGGGTCTTCCTTCCCGGGAAAAACCTTAACCTCCTTAATTTCGAAGGTTTGCTTTTTAAGAACGATATTCAGATAAATGCTGTCCGAATTTACATTTACTTCTTTTACATTCTGTAAATAACCCATCGAACGGATAGTGAGATGATATATTCCTTTTTCAAGCTGAAGCTTAAAATTGCCGTCTGTGTTTGAAGTGGTGCCTTCCCTCGTTTCGGTTACAAAAATGGTGGAGTAGGGTACAGGTTCATTTTGTTCATCCACAATTTTACCAGCAACAACCTGTGCCCCAGAAAGAATCGGGGCAAAACATGAAATAAAAATCACGCAAAAAGCACTTAACTGCCGGAAAAACATAGAAATAATACTGTTTCTGAACTATTCAAAAATAATCAGAATTATTTAATAATCTTATTTCTGAACGGTAAAACGGATGAATTGTTTTAAATCCGGGCACTCTTTTAAAACAAAAAAATCAGTTTTCATGCAGTCTGAAATGCCCTGATCCTGGAGACCATTAGTGTAATTCCCATCCCGAAAAGGCCGATTACGGCAAATGAATACCTCAGACTGAAAGCTTCGGCAATGTACCCAATCAGTGGCGGACCCATCAGAAAACCAAGGAAACTGACACTCGAAACTGTGGCAAGTGCAAGTCCGGGAGGGATTTTGGATGCACTTCCGGCTGTGCTGTAAACAGTGGGAACAATGCTTGAAACACCGATGCCAACCATCATAAATGCGAATGTTGACGAAATCAGGTATGGAAAGATTACAGCGGTAAAAAGTCCGCCTGAAATCAAAACTCCGCTGATCTGGAGCAGTTTTTTCCTGCCGATCCTGGAAGCCAGGTAATCGGCTAAAAAGCGCCCTGTCGCCATCATGATCATAAACGAAGTGTAGCCCAGAATCACCAGCGAGGACGGCGCTTTCACCACATCTTTAAAATAAAGTCCGCTCCAGTCGAACATGGCGCCTTCACTGGCCATACTGCAAAAACCGATAATTCCAAGCTGAAGCAGAACAGGATCGGGTTTGCCGAAAAGTCTGCGTTTGGCGGAAGGTGACCCCGTGGTTTTACAAACCGAAAGATGCGGCAGGTTGATACGGACGATGAACCAGACTGAAAGAATAATCAGGGTAAAATGCAACACCGGCACAAGTTTCAGGTTGATCATCAGCAAACCCACCAGTGCGCCGGTAAATCCAGCCAGGCTCCACCCTCCGTGAAAAGATGCCATAATTGGCCGTCCGTAAAGCCTTTCTGCCGCAATTCCCAGGGTATTGATTGAAATATTGTTAAGATTGCCTGTAACACCAAATAAGAAAAGAACAATTGCAAGCTGCCAGCCAGCCTGTACCAGTCCGATGGCTAACAAACAAATTGTGTAAGCCGGAATGGCAAAACTTAAAACGCGCTGGCTCCCGTATTTTGTAACCATTTTCCCTGAAACCGGCATCATCAGAAACTGCCCGACCGGAAGTGCAAAAAGGATACTGCCGAAAAGTGCATCGCTTAACTGCAGGTGAGTTTTAATGTCTGGAATCCGGCTTGCCCAGGTAGAGAAACACAAACCCATGCTGAAATAGATCAGCGCAACTGCAAGCCTGATCCTACTTTTATTCAGAGCGGGATCAGCAGAACCGGCAATTTGTGATAAATCTTCTGACATTCAGGTATTTCAAAGCTTTTCGGTGCAAAATTATAAAATACCTTTTACCTGGTTAAAAATGAACTGTTTTCAATCGAAACATTAACTATTTGATAGAACAAAAACTACCGTGAGATTACTATCTTCATCGTCTTCGTTTCATTCTGAATCCTGATCCGTGCCAGGTACATCCCTTCTTTTAATCCGGAAACATCAATGGTTTGTCTGCAGTTTTCAGGGTTCATCATCAGAACCATCCTTCCGGCCAGGTCAATTATGTTAATTTCGCGAATAACGGATGATCCGGCGTCAATAATAAGATTTTCTGTGGCCGGATTCGGATAAATCTTCAAACTGGCTGCAGGTCTGAGAACAGATTGAACAAATACAGAATTGTCAATTGAAAAAACGATATTTCCCCCGTTACTGTCAAGAGTAACCTGTGTTGTGTCGCCAATTCCTGATTTATGAACAACGTTAAAAGTAAAATCCTGGGCTCCTTCGATGGTTTTAAGAAGATCGAAATCGGTTTTTACTTCATGTTGATCGCTGAAAATCAGGTTCGAAAATGAAAGAATTCCATTTGCACGGTTTGTAACTGTAACCAGGGTTGTATCGTCAGAATCGCTTTTTAATGCCTTTTTCACGATGGAAACAAGCATCAGTTTCGGGGCTGCAACAGTGGTGGTGGGCAATCCGGCATTTTTCCAGGCGCTGATTCCCCCGATCATTTCATAAACTTCGGCAAAACCCAGGTTCTTCATTTTTGTAAAGGCTCCTGCACTCCGGCTCCCCGACTGGCAATGTAAAAGATACAATTTATGTTTTGGAAGCGCAGCAAGTTCAGTATCAAAAGTTGCACTTCCGGTACTGTGATTAATCGAACCATAAATATGATAATTGCTCCATTCAGTTGGGGTTCGCACATCGAGAATTATAAAATTCGGATTGGTTTGGTTGGCTTTTACAAGGCTGTCGCACTTGATTGCTGTCAGTTGTTTATAAATATTTTCACTGGTATTATACGTTTCAGCATTTGATGTTTTTACATTAAAAACGATAATGAAATGTATTACTATTGAACCGATGATATTTGCTTTGGTGCTCATTTAATTTGAATTTAAAATCGAAAAATACACATTTTACTTGTTGAAGATTACTGTATTTTTAGGATTTTATTCGATATAAAATGATCGCCGGCTTGTAAGCGGTAAAAATAAATGCCTTCCGGCAGGTCACCGGCATTCCATTGCACAATGTGAGTACCGCCGTGTTGTGATTCGTTAACCAGTGTTTTAACTTCCTGGCCGTAAAGATTAAAAATCGTAAGATTGACGGTGCCATATTTCTCCAGCGTATATTCAATGTTGATGATATCGGAGAATGGATTGGGGAAACTGCCAACTGCCGGTTGCCAATTGCCTGCTGACCAAACTCCAACTGCCTCGCAGGCCGCCTTCACTTCATCAACAGTATTGCACCCTGCCAAATTACTTTCAATTGTAACAACTGCATCGGGTTTTGCCAGGTAATTGCAAATACTTTTTACCGCACAATCCGACAGTTCAAAGTTTTCGGAAATATACAGTTCGCTGATTGAAGCTGTATCCAAGTTTTCAATCCCTTCGAGACTGGTCAGCGAAGGATTTTCCAAAATCCAGAGGCTTCGTCCAAGAGAGGTCAGTTTTTCAAGGCCGTTAAGATTCTTAATTGAATCATTGTATAATAGCCAAAGATCAAACTCAATGAAATTGAGGTTTTCAAGCCCGGTTAAACTTTTCAGTGCCGGGTTATAGGATATATCAACGCTACCATTAATAGTTGTAAGATTTGACAATCCTTTTAAATCTTTCAGAACTGTGTTACTCTCAATCCAAAGTGAACCTTGCCCAACAGAAGTAATATTATTTAATCCCTCAAGACTTTCAAGTTTGTAATTGTTCATTATCCAAAGTTCCCCAAAATTTTCAGTTACTAATTTTACATTTTTAAGACTTGCTATACTGGTTAATTCCGGGTTATCATAAATTTCGATCCAGGCAGTTGAAGTTAAGTTATCAAGGCCAAATAAACTGGTTAGCTTTTTGTTATCTTCTATTCTCAATCCGCCCGTGGTTGAGGTCAGTTTGTCCAAACCGGACAGGTTGGTTAATACAGGATTATGGCAAACAGATATTCCCCATCCAACAGTTTGTAGATTATCCAGCCCGTTTAAACTTGTAAGGGCTTCATTCGCATTGATGTTAATTGAATTTCCTACAGTTTTCAAACTATCTAAACCTTTAAGGTCGATAATTAATTTGCAAGTATCAATATTGAGGTCGCCATTGATTGAAGCCACCCCGATTAATCCATTGAGATTGACAATATCATTTCCTCTTATATATACCTGGCCTCCCAACTCTTTGCAATCGGGATAATTAATCCTGAAATTATTGATATCGGATTGTGAGAGAAAATAATAATGTCCGAAAGGCAAACAAGGCACGGTAATTCCACACTCGTGTGCCATTTCCACAGGGCTGTCGCAGCCCTCAGCATTATTGTAAATGCTAACCTCTCCCGTGGGGTTTTCGAGGTAACTGCAAAGGTTTTCCAAATTACAGGTCACCAGAGATGGATTATCATAAATCCATAATCCATTTAATGAATCAATAACTATATTTTCAAGACCGGCTATGTTCGTCAGTACCGGGTTTTGAGAAATACTGATTTCACCCCGGAAATTGGTTATGTTTTCAAGGCCTTCAAGGCTGGTTAAAACAGTATTATTAATGGAGATACCAAAGCCATGCCAGGTTATACCTCCTGCATACCCGATAGTAGTTACATTTTTAAGGCTGGCTATACTCGAAAGCATTTCATTTTCTGAAACAGATAAGGACATTCCAATATAAGTCAGGTTATCAAGCCCCGTAAGACTGGTCAAGGATGGATTGTCGAATATCTCCAGGTCATAGGAAATATTTGTCAGGGCATCCAGCCCGGTTAAGCTGGTTAATGCCGGATTGCCACCGCGATTCAATTCCATGGTTCCAATATGCAGACTATAAACAGATGTTACATTTTGCAACCCATACAAGTTGGTAAGTGAATTGTTTTGATAAATATAAACGCTATTCAGCGTTGTCAGTTGACTTAATCCGCTCAGGTTGGTAATATCGTTTCCGCTAATTGTTAGCCGTCCTCCAATACTTTTACAGTTTGGATAATTTTTCGCGAAATTATCTATTTGTTCCTGGGTGGAGAATGTAATTCCATTAGGCAGACAAGTTTGAGAATACAGGATTGTGTGACTGATGAAGGCCAGAGCGGTTAAAAGAACAAGTTTTTTCATAGCCAGAAATTTTAAAGAGAAAAAGCCGGAATAGTCAGTAACTAAATATTACCTTGAAAATAAGGAGAGGAAAGAACAGTAGAGAATAGATAAAATTCTATTGTACAGTTTATTACAAAAAAAGCATTTACTTTTCTATATTAAATTTACAAAAATTAGCATTCACTGTCAAAGAAAAATCCATAACTTTTTTTTCTGAGATAAAATGTTTTTATTTTGCAGCACAGTTCAGCACAGTTGAATGCGTGAATAATTCAATGCAAGAATGCAGGATTGCTTTAATGCGTGAATGGAAAAATTTGAAAATGAAAGAATTTGAAGATTTGAAAATGAAAATTAAATCGACCTCCCTAAAAAAAAACGAAAACCGAAATTCGGAACCCAGAACTCTGAACTCTGAACTTTTTATACTCAATACTAATATCTAATAATCTCAATACTAAAAAAAATGGCTAACAGAAACATTGGCCGGCTTCCGAAAGTCGGCATTCGCCCGGTAATCGACGGGCGCGAAAGGGGAGTGCGTGAGTCACTCGAAGTGCAAACCATGAATATGGCAAAAGCCGCTGCCAGACTTATCGAAGAAAACCTTCGGTTTCCCAGTGGCGAAAAAATTGAATGTGTAATTGCCGATACCACCATTGGCGGTGTGGCAGAAGCTGCAATGTGTGCAGATAAATTTGAACGCGAAGGAGTGGGGGTTTCACTCACAGTTACTCCGGCATGGTGTTACGGAACCGAAGTGATGGATTCGCACCCGCTGATGCCAAAAGCTGTGTGGGGTTTTAACGGAACCGAACGCCCCGGTGCGGTTTATCTTGCCGCAGCTTTGGCTGGCTACACCCAAAAAGGGTTGCCTGCTTTTGGTATTTATGGCCGCGATGTGCAGGATGCCGGCGACCAGAACATTCCTGAAGATGTGCAGGAAAAAATCCTTCGTTTTATGAAGGCTGCGCTGGCAGTGGCACAAATGAAAGGCAAGTCGTATCTTTCGCTGGGTTACACTTCCATGGGAATTGCCGGTTCGATGGTAAACCCCGATTTCTTCCAGGATTACCTCGGGATGCGCACCGAATTTGTGGACATGAGCGAAGTAAAACGTCGCATCGATGAAGGTATTTACGACAAGGCTGAATACGAAAAAGCGCTGGCATGGACAAAAGAAAACTGCAAGGAAGGACCTGATTTTAACAGTCCGGAAACCCAAAGCAGCCGCGAACGCAAAGATTGGGAATGGGAAATTGTGGTGAAAATGACTTTGATTTTCCGCGACCTGATGATTGGCAACCCAAAACTGAAAGAGGCCGGTTTTGGAGAAGAAGCACACGGAAGAAATGCGATTGCCGGCGGTTTCCAGGGACAGCGCCAGTGGACGGATTATTATCCAAACGGAGATTTCCCGGAAGCAATACTTTGCTCTTCGTTCGACTGGAACGGAATTCGGGAAGCGTTTGTTTTTGCCACCGAAAACGATAGTCTGAATGCAGTGCCAATGCTTTTTGGCCACCTGCTTACCAATACAGCCCAGATTTTCTCAGACGTGAGAACTTACTGGAGCCCCGAAGCGGTGAAACGTGTTACCGGAGTTGAACTCGACGGTCTGGCAAAAGAAGGTTTTATCCACCTCATTAACTCCGGCCCTACCACTTTGGATGCAACTGCCCAGCAGCGCGACAAAGATGGCAATCCGGCCATGAAACCTTTTTGGGAAATCACGGAAGAGGAAGCACAGCGTTGTTTGGACAATACACAGTGGTGCCCGGGCGACAAAGGTTATTTCCGCGGAGGTGGCTACTCGAGTCTTTTCCGCACAGCCGGACAAATGCCGGTTACCATGTCGCGCGTGAACCTGGTAAAAGGTTTGGGACCAGTGCTGCAAATTGCCGAAGGTTACACCATTGAACTGGAAGATGCAGTTCACAATGTAATCGATCGTCGTACCAACCCGTCGTGGCCGACAACCTGGTTTGTGCCGCGTACCAACGGAAAAGGCGCTTTCAAAGATGTTTACTCAGTGATGGCTAACTGGGGCGCCAACCACGGTGCCATCAGTTTTGGTCACATCGGCGCCGACCTGATTACACTGGCCTCGTTGCTGCGTATTCCGGTTTGCATGCACAATGTTGATGAAGATAAAATCTTCCGTCCGAGTGCCTGGAATGCTTTTGGTGAAGATAAAGAAGGAGCTGATTACCGCGCCTGCGACAACTTTGGCCCGGTTTACAGGTAATATTTGGATGTTATTTCGACGAGGAACAAGGAGAAATCTGTTTAAAGGATCAGATTTCTCACTTCGTTCGAAATGACATCCGGAAGTGACTTTTTGTTCAACCTCGTGTTTTTTAAAATTCAGAATTTTAAGTAGTTAAATAAAATATTTTGTCAGTTTTTCGGTTCAATATCGATGAATCGGCCGGTCAGACCAAATTGCAGTACCTGATAAATGCTATTTCAGGCGCAGTTGAAAACGGTACTTTAAAAGCCGGCGATTCTTTGCCTTCGGTGAATCAACTGAACAGTGAAACAGGACTTTCGCGAGATACAATTTTCAAGGCGTACCAGATTCTGAAAAAGCGTGGCATTATCCAATCGGCGCCGCAAAAAGGTTATTTTGTTGCCAGTGAAACTCAGAAAGTATTTGTATTGCTCGATGATTTCAGCTCATTCAAAGAGCAGCTTTACCAGTCATTCAGGCAAAATCTGCCTGGAAATATCGCAATCGATCTGTTATTTCATCATTATAACCCGATAGTATTTAAACAATTAATCGAAAGCAACATCGGGCGATACAGCCTTTATATCGTTATGAATATCAGCCACAAAAGCATCGATCCGGTACTGAAAAAAATTGATCCCTCCAGACTTTTGATACTCGATATGGGAAATCCTAAAGAAGGCATGAATTTTCTGTTGCAGGATTTTAATGAAGCAGTGGTTGATTGTCTTTCTCAGGGTTTAATTGAGATTCAGAAATATGAAGAATTTGTGCTGATCTATTCCGAAAAGAAAACGCCGCATCCGGCAACAACGTTGGCTGCTTTTAAAAGATTTTGTTCAGCTAATTCAATAAAACACAGGGTTGCCGAAAAATTCAGCGAAAAGCAATTGAAGCCCGGACAGGTTTACCTTGCTATTAAAGACAGCGACCTGGTCGAAATCATTAAATCGGGAATTAAAAGAGGTTTTCAACTTGGAAAGGATTTTGGCGTGATTTCGTATAACGACACGCCAATGAAAGAGATTGCCGGTGGTGGAATAACAGTGATTTCAACCGACTTCAGTGTGATGGGCGAAAAAGCTGCAAATTTTGTCACCACGCGGCAACAAATTACAGAAATTCTGCCAACCCGTTTAATTCTGCGGAAAACACTTTAAATTTTCGCGTTTCAAGGGTGCGGCGGATTGTATCCGCGGAAATTAACGCGGTTAAAAACTACGTCACCCGAATTTTAATTACATTCGCTTCAACTTTTAAAATCTGAACCAATGAAAAAGCTATCATTTATCGTATTATTTTCTTTGATTACAATCCAGATCATGCAGGCACAGACCATGTTTCAGAAGTATTCAGGACAGGATATAGGCAATCCGAAATTAAAGGGAAACTTTTTGTTTGACAAGGAACTTCAGAAATTCACTTTGAGTGGCGCTGGTTACAATCTCTGGTTTGCGCGCGATGAATTTTACTTCGTTTCTCAGGAAATTGAAGGTGATTTCATCATTTCGGCCAACCTGAAATTTTTAGGAGAAGGAGTAAATCCTCACCGGAAAATAGGTTTGATGATCCGGAATTCGAATGCCGAAAATGCGGTTTACATGGATGGCGCTGTTCATGGCGATGGTTTGACTTCGTTGCAATACCGTGAAAAGACGGGCGCTGAAACATTGGAAAAAGCCCTTGAAAAAAAGGAAATACCGGCTTTTATACAACTCGAAAGAAAGGGAAATGAATTTATTTTCCGTATTTCAAAAAACAACGAACCACTGATTGAGGTTGGCAAAGTAAAACTTGAAATGAACAAATCGGTATTGACCGGAATATTTATTGGTTCGCACGAAATCGATGTAATTGAGAAGGCAGAATTCTGGAATGTTCGTATCGAAAAACCTGCGGGCGAGGGTGTCGACGGGTACAAGACTCCTTCACCAAGCCGGCTGGAAATACTGGATGTTCAGACTGGTTTAAGAAAAGTTATTTATGAAACTGATACACACATTGAAGCTCCCAACTGGTCGAACGACGGAAAGTTTCTGATTTACAATTCGGGAGGGAAACTTTATAAATTCAACCTGAAAGATTCGGAGATGTCAGAAATAAACACCGGAAAAGTTGTATCAAATAACAACGACCATGGAATCTCCTTTGATGGAAAAATGCTCGCAATCAGCAGCGGGACTGAAATAAACGGTAAAAATGTGTCGGCAGTTTACACGGTTTCGGTTAAAGGTGGTACACCAAAGCAGATTACTCCGAAAGGGCCTTCGTACTGGCATGGCTGGTCGCCCGACGGACAATGGCTGAGCTACTGTGCCGAAAGAAATGGCAATTACGACGTTTACAAAATCCCTTCAAAAGGAGGAGAGGAAATAAGATTGACTTCGGCGGAAGGATTGGACGACGGCCCGGAATATTCGCCTGATGGCAAATATATTTATTTTAATTCGACTCGAACCGGAATGATGCAAATCTGGCGCATGAAACCGGATGGATCAGAACAGGAACAGGTTACTTTTGATAATTTTCAGAACTGGTTTGCACATCTTTCGCCCGATGGAAAACAGATGATCATGATTTCTTACTCGCCGGAGGTTCCTGCCACTTCGCATCCGCATAATCAACGCGTTATGTTACGTACCATGCCGGTTGATGGTAAAGAAATAAAAGTGGCTGCATTTTTATATGGCGGACAGGGAACGATCAATGTACCTTCGTGGAGCCCTGATTCAAAGAAAGTTGCTTTTATGTCATATACTTATTAAGATAGCAAAGCAGAATTTTTATCGTGTTATAATTTAATAATAAGGCAGATATCAAAAAAAAAATCTGCTTTTAATTTACGACAAACTCAGATTTAGGATTTATCTTATTTAAAATATTGGATTTATTCTGTCCTGAAGGCAGAATAAAATAGAAAGTACTGCCATCACCATTGCCATTACTTTCCACTCCTGCTGAACCTTCGAGTTTTTCAATGATTTTTTTCACAATCGTAAGCCCCAGACCATAACCTTCCACTTTTTGAGGATTCAGCCTGACAAACTTCCTGAATAATTTATTCTGTTCTTCGTTAGTTAAACCCTTACCGTTGTCCTTGATCCAGAATTTAATAAATCCACCTGTCAAAACATCGGCACCAACTTTTATTTCAGGTGGATTACCACCATATTTAATAGCATTGCTGATGTAATTTGACCATACTTCTTCGATCCAGGGAGCATAACCAAAAGCTTGTGGCCAGAATTCGGGTTCAATAATAGTAGCATTGGAGCTTTTTAACAGCTCTGAAATTTGTTTTTTTGATTCGTTAAAAACAACAGTCATGTCAACAGGTTTCCGCTCGACCTGTGTTTTATCGGTTGTTGCCAATAAAAGAAGTTCGTGTGTGATCTGAATTGATTTGTTTGCTGAATGATTAATCAGGTTGGTCAATTCGCAAAGGAGATTTTTATCATTGATTTTTATTATTTCTTCCATGATTTCAGTCGCTGAAAAAATAGAACTCAAAGAACTCCGTAAATCGTGTGCCACAGTATGCGCAAAAGCATCCAGATCCTCAATCAGTTTTTCCCTTTTATCAATTTCAGAAATCAACTTCCGGTTTGTCTTTTTAAGTTCTTCATCAGTTTTTATAATTGTTGTAATATCATGAAACAGCAAAATATATCCATACAATTTATTTTCGCTATAAACCGGTGAAATCCTGATCTGATAAAAATTCTGTTTGTTTTCATGTGTAACTTCGAGCTGAACAGAGGCCAGATTTGCATTTAATCCCTCTGTTAATTTAGTGTAGCTACTGAAAACTTTACTAAAATGTTTATTAATAATTGACTCTTTCTGCCAGTTAAATATACCATACATGGCAGAATTACAATCTTCAATAAGTCCATCGGAATTGATCACAACAAAACCATCATCCAGCATTTCGAAAAGTTTTGTCCGTGCCAGCGGGATAATATCAAACATCCTGAACCGGAAAATTCCCAGTGCAACTATTAAACCGGTCAATACAAATGAAACAGGTGTCCAGTCAAATCCTGGATATGGATTAATTCCGGTAATGTACATCAAATTACCAATGATTGGAATTATTGTCGCTGCGATAAGGGTTCCGCTGTGTCTCTTGTAATATGAATTAAAATTTGAAAGCGATTTTATAAGATTATATAATCCTAAAATAAGAAGTGTTTCGGTAAAGGTGTAAAATACCCAAAATCCGGCACCATGACTGTAGTATGCAATGTTTTTTTGTTGATCTAAAGTTATCGAAGGCCACATCAAAAGATGTTTTTCATTGGTCATAATCAACACAATTGTAATTATGGGAATTATCAATAAAAGAGCAATATTTCTTTTTGTAATTATATTTTTTCTTTGACTGAATGCTGTTGTGAACAGAAAATAATAAACAGGTAAAAACGCAATTCCCAAATACGATAATTTTGACCATAAAATTTTTGATGAAAGAAGCGGGCTGGCAAACTCCAGGGCGTAGCTCATGGCCCAGATCGAAACAAATACTTCAAGGTAAATCAGATATTTAACTTCAGTCGATTTTCTGAATTTCCACAACAATACAATAGTTAAACCTGCTGCTAAAGCGGTTAAAATATGTATCAGACTATTAATGGTGAAATTATAAACCATTACCAAGAGCGTCATGTTTTTTTGAAAATTGATTTAATAGTCATCGTAAAAATAATAATTTATTTTTAAATAATTGATTTTTCAGTGATTAAATCGTTTTAAATGACATTCAATACAAAAAATCCTTTTAAATTAAAAACTGATCCCTGGAATGGCTGTATTGTCTGTAAATTAACGCTTTCGCGCCGATCTTCTGATGTGAGTTTTTATGTCAGAAGCAGCTGAATTATCTTTATTTATGTGTTATGAAAAACAAACCCGGAACCACGCTAAATGAACGCATGTTTTTAATGCCTGGTTTTGTCTCTACTTTGGATTCAGAAAAATAATATTATGTAAATTGTTTAAAATCAATTTTATGAATAAATTTATTGCAGTAATTAATCAAATCTTAAAACTATGTCAACCGGAAAAATAACCCGCCGACAGGCAATTGTCACAGGTTCTTTAGGAACATTAGGGGCTTTGACAGGTTTATCATTCACTCCTGTTAATCATGGAAACGCTGACAAACTTGCACTTTTAGGTGGCGAAAAGGTGCGAAATTCACCATGGCCTGATTGGCCGGTGTGGAACAGGGCGGCAGAGGAAGAAACGTTGAAAATGCTGCGAAGCGGGCGTTGGTGGAGAGGAAGTGGTGAAACTGTCAGTGAATTTGAAAAGCAATATGCAAGTCTGATGGGAACCAAACGATGTCTGGCTACTGCAAGCGGTTCAACTGCCTTACTTGTTGCCCTTCATGTTTTGGGGATTGATGCCGGCGATGAGGTGCTGGTTTCGCCTTACACTTTTATTGCCAGTTACAATGTGATTTTCATAAATAAAGCTCTCCCGGTTTTTATCGATTCTGATCCGGAGACTTTTCTGATCAATCCAGGCAAAATTGAAGATCGCATAACCGAAAGAACGACTGCAATTTTGCCTGTTCATATTTATGGTCTGCCGGTTGATATGGATAAAGTGAACAGTGTTGCAAGGAAACATAATCTGAAAGTTATTGAAGATGCCTGCCAGGCATGGTTGGGAGAATACAAGGGTAAAAAGCTGGGAACTTTGGGTGATTTGGGATGTTTCAGTTTTCAGAACTCAAAGAACTTACCAACAGGCGAAGGCGGTGCTATTGTCGGTAATGACGATGAAATTATGGACCGCTGTCATTCATTTCACAATTGCGGACGACCCTTTGGTAATGTGCAAAGGACTTCGGATTACCCAATTCGTGGAAGTAACCGCAGAATGCAGCAGATTCAGGCAATTACACTGCTTTCGCAAATGGGACGTATTGAAAAAGATGCTGACATCCGGTTGGAAAATGCAAAATACCTTGATAAAAAACTAAATGAAATTCCCGGAATCAAAACTTACAGGTTGGTTACTGAAAATGCCCGTTCTGCTTATCATATGTATCCTTTTCGTTTTATTTCAAAGGAATTTGGAAATGTCAAAAGAGAAAAATTCATTGAAGCGCTGAAAGCGGAAGGAATTCCATGTTCTGCCGGATACGGGAAACAAAATAAAGATGGACTGATTGAAGAAGCACTAAATTCGAGAGGTTACAAACGGTTGTTTTCTGAAAAAAGACTGAATCAATGGCGGGAGGAAAATGTTCTTCCCGGAAATGACCAGATTGCAGAAGAGGCAGTTACATTTTATCAGAGTTTATTATTAGGCAGCAAAACGGATATGGACGATATTGTAAATGCAATCGCAAAAATTTATGAGAATAGGGATTCATTAATTTAAAAAAGTATTCTTTACTTCTTTTTTAGACCAAATTTTTTTGATCAGATTACAATTCTTGTCGGGAAATCAATTTATTCAACCCGCAACTACTTTCCGAAAACATAAATAATCGAAAGTTGTTGCTGGTGGTTGAGTTCCTGCCAATCAATTACGTGCAGTGACCAGTTAAAACGCCCTTTTATTTTTTCTTTATTCAGAAAATTCCAGATCAGATCGGTACGCGAATAATTTTCGGCGCGGTAAAAGTTGTCGCCAAAAGCAAAACGGTGTCCTTCTCCCGAATGTAAAACTGTTTTTATTGCCAGACTTTTCCATTCACCAAAAGCTTCGGCAAAAAAACTGTTGGCTGTTTCAAATCCGTCGGTTACACTTCTCTCACGGTGCTCAGAGTTCAGAATTCCGGCTTTCAGGTAGGCATGGAACGCTGTGTTTTCTTTTGTTCGCACACCTGCCCGGAGCGAAAATCCCATATAATCTTCAATGTGTTGTCCTTCGATTCGGACGCCCGGATACCCGACATGCGTAATTAACAGGTAGTTTTCAACAAAGAACCGGCCTGCAAACATTTCGCCCGATGTACCTGCCGTAAACATCTCGCGGTTAACATCGGTCTGGCGTTGCAGCCAGTCGACAAAACCATTTTGCCAACCCCAGTTCCAGCTTTGTTTTCCGTACAATCCTTCAATATTTGGCCGGTAATACAGCAAAGTATCGGTGAGCATGGCCAGCGGAAAATCAATTTTATCGCGTCGCGGGAAGGCTCCAAACAAGAAATCGGTTTTTGTATTGCTGAACCGGTAATAAAGAATGAGTTTTGGCTTTTGTGCGTCGGCTTCGCTGCCGAATTCATACAAATAGCTCAAACCCAGCCTGAATTTATGATTGTCGGTCGAAAAACCTCCTTCGGCGGCTACTCTCGTCCCCAGAATGGTCTGCGGAAATCCGTAATCGTTGAAAAACTCACGGTTATCGCCAATGCCTTCAAAAAGAACGTTGTACTCAAAATTCTGCGAAAAACCTGAAAATGTAATGAAAGTAAAAAATAAAAAATATAGTTTTTTCATCCTGTAAAGTATTCAAAACGAAAGTAATAATTCTTTCTGATTCTGTTTCCTGCCCAATAACTCATTTACTCAATCACCTAATCACTTTGCTGTTGCCCTTAATCGCACAAAATATAGTTATCCTTTCTTGGATTGATCAGCAAAACCGGCAGATTTCCTGCCCTTTTCAAAATCTTTTTTTCGGGTAACCCAATCAACCGGTCTAAAGACGTAATTACCGAACTGCCCAGAACAACAAACAGATCACAATCCGATGCCAGCGCCATTTCAAGCGCTTCAAAAGCATTTTGAAAACTCGACTTCGCCCCTTTATAAATTTTGTGTTCAATTTCAAATTTCTGAAACAGCTTTTTAGCCAAGGCGGCATTGTATTTTACCTGTTTCTGGTCATCCTTGTTTTTCTGACTCGCAGCAACAACCACAAGTGCAGCTTCGTTAAAACGCCCGAAATAGGAAGTCCACACAATGCTTTCGCTGTTTTCCTTTCTTAAATCAACCGGCAAAACCACTTTTTTAAATTCCGAATAATGTTCCGAATGTTCATTAACGTACAAAAACGGAACCGGGCTTTCTTCAACGGCTTTGGCGTAATCCGGGTATTTTCCGGAGGCGGCAATCAGGATAATCGCTTCATAATCATCGGCCAGTTTTTCGGGCAGGTATTTCAGTTTGTCGGTTGTTACCAGTGTCGAAACCTGTAGTTCAGGCAATTCATTTTTGATGGGAACCACATAATCAGCCAGCTTTTGTTTCGCATGCTCAGCTTCTTCAGTATTTTTTTTGCCCGTGTTAAAACAAAGACAGAGTTCTTTTTTAAAAATAGTTGCAATTCTGATTCCGTTTATAATCAGGTTTTTATCGGTATTTTCAAGAGAAAGGAAAACAACAATTTTCTGCGCTTTTGATTCTGACATCGGTCTTTCATTTCGGTGTTTTAAAACTACGCAAATTGAAATATGTCAGCAATGGTTGCTGCAAAAAAGGTTACTTTTATCGCCATAAAAACCTGTCAGATGATTAATGAAAAGCTTTTTCATCCTGAAAGCATTGCTGTAATCGGGGCGTCGAACAACATTTCGAAACCCGGTGGAAAGATTGTCAGAAACCTGGTTGACAATGGTTTTGCCGGCCATATTTATGCGGTCAACCCCAACGAAAATTCGGTTCAGGGAGTTCCCACATTCTCGTCGGTTAATGAGTTGCCGTCCGTTGATCTGGCAGTTCTGGCCATTGCAGCGCAACATTGTCTGCCGGTTGTAAAAACCCTCACCGAACACAACGATACAAAAGCTTTCATTATTATTTCAGCGGGATTTGGCGAAACCAGCGACGCAGGGAAAAAGCTTGAGAAAGAGATTGTTGAAGTGGTTAACAACCACGATGCCTGTTTAATAGGCCCCAACTGTATTGGGGTGATGACACCTTCACATACCAGCGTTTTTACCACGCCCATTCCAAAACTCACAC
>JBBIPU010000012.1:0-48633 GCA_037442685.1 Draconibacterium sp.
TTAATAATCAGTCGGCTGCTCAGACTGAAAAAACAAAACAACCAGCTCAGAAAAAGAAAAATGCTATCGATAAAATGTATTTTGGCGGATATGCAAATCTCTCTTTTGGTAGTTATACTGTTGTTGGAATAGAGCCGTTGGTAGGCTACAAATTGACTCCCAGGCTGTCGGTTGGAGGGAAAATTTCGTACGAATATATTAGCGATAAACGATACGACGAAGATTATTCGGCAAGTAACTACGGGTTTAGTTTGTTTTCCAGGTTGCGCCTGACTCAAAGGCTTTATGCTCATGCAGAATATTCGGAAATGAATTATAAACTGTTTGATAATTTGGGTAATAGCAATCGTGAATGGGTGCCATTTTTGTTACTGGGAGGTGGGTACAGTCTCCCGGTTACAAAAAATACCTGGTTTACTGCCGAAGTTTTATTTGATGTTTTGCAAAACGAAAACTCACCTTACAGGGATTGGGAACCATTTTTCAGTGTAGGATTTGGAGTGGGATTTTAATCCGCGGAGTGGAAAAAAGAATGGCATAAGAAAATCTGGTGCCATTCTTTTTTGACCGGAAAATTATTTTAAAAATTTTCTGTGGCGTTCGACTGAGCATCTACAACCGCAACCGCAACCATGTTAATAATTTCTCGGACAGAACTGTCGCGCTGTAAAATGTGGACCGGTTTTTTCATTCCCATCAAAATCGGGCCGATCGATTCAGTAGTTCCCACAGACTGAAGTACCTTATACGTAATGTTCCCCGAGCTTAAATTTGGAAAAATCAGTGTATTTGCATCTGCTTCCCCCAGTTTGTTGAAAGGATATCGTTTGTATCTCAGTTTTCCATTTAAAGCATAATTGGCCTGCATTTCGCCGTCAACAATTAATTCAGGATATTTTTCGTGAAGTATTCTGACAGCATCTTTTACTATTTCCGGGCTTCCCTGACCTTTTTGTGCCCCAAAGTTGGAGTAGGAAAGTAAAGCAATTTTTGGTTCCACATTAAACCGCTTGACTTCGGCTGCGGTTAAAAGAGTGGTATCCACAAGAGTTTGAGAAGTCGGATTCATGTTTACGGTTGTGTCGGCCAGAAATAGTGTTCCCCTTTTCGAAAGAATAATATACATTCCTGCAATATGATTGAAATCCTCTTTCACCCCTACAACTTCGAGCGCCGGGCGAATAGTGTCAGCGTACCTTCTGGTTAAACCAGAAATAAATGCATCAGCTTCACCGGTTTCAACCATCATTGCGCCGTAATAATCGGGCTTTAACATGTTATCCATTGCATCTTCGAACGACAATCCTTTTCGATTTCTTTTCTCATAAAGAATATTGGCAAACCGTTCTCTTTTTTCATTCGAAACACCTTTTACCAGGTCGATTATCGGGACATTTTCAAGTTCAAGCTGGTTTTCTTCGATCATTTCCCTGATTTTTTCCTCATTCCCGATAAGAATTGGTTTTGCTATGTTCTCGCGGTGTACAAACGATGCTGCTTTTAATATTTTAAAATTATTGGCTTCGGCAAATACAATACGTTTTGGATTTTGACGTGCTTTTTGTCTGAGAGATACAATCAATTGGTTATCGAATCCAAGGCGGTCTGAAAGTTCCTGTTTGTAAGCATCCCAGTCTTTTATAATTTTACGGGCAACACCTGTTTTAATTGCCGCCTGGGCTACAGCAACCGAAACAGTTGTAATTAAACGCTGATCGAGTGGTTTTGGAATGATATAATTTTTCCCGAAAACAATGTTTTGCTGGTTGTAAGCCCTTGCCACCATATCGGGTACATATTGTTTGGCCAGAGATGCCAGAGCATTAGCGGCAGCAATTTTCATTTCTTCATTAATTGTGGTGGCCCTGACGTCGAGCGCTCCCCTGAAAATAAACGGGAACCCAAGTACATTATTTATCTGGTTGGGATAATCGCTTCGCCCCGTTGCCATTATAATATCCTCTCTTGCCGAAACAGCATCTTCGTACGAAATTTCAGATGTGGGATTGGCCATTGCAAAAACTATCGGATCTTTTGCCATCGATTGAACCATTTTTTTTGAAACCACATTTCCAACAGAAAGACCCAGAAAAACATCGGCATCAACAAAAGCTTCCTCCAGGGTATATATTTTACGGTCGGTGGCAAATTGCTGTTTTACTTTATTCAGGTCGGTTCTTTCCTTGTTAAGCACTCCTTTGCTGTCAACCATCACCACATTTTCGGGTTTTACACCGAGGCTGATATAAAGCCTGATACACGAAACTGCTGCTGCTCCGGCACCGTTTACCACCACTTTAATATCTTCAATTTTTTTATCGATTATTTCAAGCGCATTTAATAGTCCTGCTGCAGAAATGATTGCGGTGCCATGCTGATCGTCGTGAAAAACCGGGATGTCAAGTTCTTTTTTAAGAGTTTCTTCGATTTCAAAACATTCGGGTGCTTTAATATCTTCAAGATTAATTCCGCCAAAAGTAGGTGCAATTGCCTTTACAACTTCAATAAATTTTTTAGGATCTTTTTCATTCACTTCAATATCAAAAACATCTACATCGGCAAAAATCTTGAAAAGCAGTCCTTTGCCTTCCATTACAGGTTTACCGGCAAGCGGACCGATATCGCCCAGTCCCAGCACTGCGGTGCCGTTTGTTATTACCGCAACCAGGTTTCCCTTTGAAGTGTATTTGTAAACATCTGAATTATTTTTTTCAATCTCGAGACAAGGCTCAGCTACTCCCGGAGTGTATGCAAGCGAAAGATCGTATTGTGTACTGTGTGGTTTTGTAGGAACTACCTCAATTTTGCCGGGGCGTCCTTTCTGGTGATAATCCAGCGCATCAGTTTTGTTAATTTTGGCCATAAATAATTTAAATATTGAATGATTTTTAAAATTATTGAAACGGATTAGGTGTTTTTAGGATTTTAATCAGGTTTAATATGTATTTCACTGATTTGTATTATTAAATTCCTGTGTTTCGAAAAGATAATATTAGAAATTTTTATCTGTCTAAGAATAAGGGAATTATGATTCAGATTTCATAATTCCCTTTTTTAATCAGAACGTAGCGAGAGCCGGGCATGATCCGGCGACCTCATGATTATGAATCATGCGCTCTAACCAGCTGAGCTACCTCGCCATTAAAATTTTGAACGTTATAAGTGCAAAACCGGCCGAACTTCCCGATTTCGATCAGGACGCTTTAACCAGTTAAGCTACCTCTCCATTATTTAAATTTTTGCCAATTTTTTACTGTATATTTAACTAAGACAATCCATCTATCTATCGCTCCAGACGCTCTAAAATTGGCGGTGCAAATATAGTATTTATTTTTATTCAGCTTATTTTTTTAATTAAAAATTGCCCAAGGTTGGAATATGTATTATTTAATGGTTTGCATGTTAAAATCAGAATATATATATTGGCAAAAAATCCATCAAATGACTGACAAAACAAAAATTCAGCTTGAATACATTGTAAATTGTTCGCCAAAGGTATTATTTAACTGGTTGAGCACAGCATCGGGCCTGAATGTATGGTTTGCTGATGATGTAAAGGTAAAAGGGAAAAAATTTACTTTCTCATGGGAAGATACTGATAGACCTGCTGAAATTAGCTTGATTAAAGAAAATCGTCTTGTCCGGTTTAACTGGCTCGATGAAGAAGACAGTTATTTTGAATTCAGAATTATGCAGGATGAACTTACGGGTGATGTTTCTTTGATAATTATCGATTTTGCTGAAGATAATGATTATGAAGAAATAAAAGGAGTATGGGATTCACAGGTTGCCGATCTGAAACATATACTTGGATCCTGATGACCTGATTAAAGTTCTGGTAAAGTTGTATTCATTTTTATTAAATTAAATCAGAGGATTCTTAACCTTTTTTTACTCTGCCGATTCCTAAAATAACTTAGTTTTGCAGATGTTTCAAATTTGAACACAAAAGCATGAAAAGATTGCATCTGTATGTTCTTAAATCTTTTGCAGGGCCATTTTTTATGACCTTCTTTATCGTTGTTTTTGTGCTCCTCATGCAATTTTTATGGCGATATGTCAGTGATTTGGTTGGTAAGGGATTGGATTTAAGCGTTTTGGCCGAAATGTTTTTTTATGCATCGTTTGGAGTTCTTCCTTATGCCTTCCCGCTTGCAATGCTGCTTGCCTCAATTATGACTTTTGGTTCGCTGGGCGAAAACTACGAACTGGTTGCAATGAAATCGGCCGGAATTTCACTCTTCAGAATCATGCTGCCACTAATTGTTATTGCTGCGATTATTTCAGGAATTGCTTTTTATTTTTCAAATAATATATTACCCAAAACCAATTTGAAGTTTACCACGCTGATGTTAAGCGTAAAACAGCAACGACCAGAACTCGTCCTTCAGAAAGGTGTTTTTACAAATGAAATTGACGGATACAGTATCAAAATCGGGGACAAAAACAATAAAACAAATGTTTTGTACGATTTGCTGATTTACGATCACACGCAGAATAAATCGAATGAAAGTGTAACCGTGGCTGATTCGGGTTTTTTGAAAATAACCGAAGACAAAAAATATGTGGTTCTCAATCTGTATCACGGAGTAAATTATTCAGAAGAACCAGCGAAAGACAGACGGGATATCAACAATCGTCCTTTCAGGCGCGATAAATTTGATGAGCAAACCATAAGGGTAAAAGTAAATAATTTTGATTTCAACCGCAGAGACGAGGGTATTTACAGGAATATGTACCGTATGCTGAACATCAGGCAATTAAACCAGATGTCCGATACTTTAAATGAAAAATATTACGATCAGGTTCGGAATTATTTATTGCAAATTGATATTAATCCGACAATATCAAGGCATGTATTTAATCTGACGTTACTGAATGATTCATTAAAACAAAAATATACCATTGCCCCCGATTCGATTTTTGTTTTTGATGATTATTTTAAAAGTCTTGACAAATGGGTGAAAGCAGAGATCGCAATGTCTGCCCTTGACAGAGCAAGAAGTAATATGCAGAATCTGAATTTGTATCAGGGGCAACTGGTTGAGAGAAAGAGAAATATCAATAAATACGATATGGAACGACATCGGAAGTTTACATTGTCGTTTGCCGTGTTTATTTTCTTTTTTGTGGGAGCACCGCTTGGCGCCATTATTCGTAAGGGTGGACTGGGGATGCCGGTTGTTGTTTCAATTCTTCTTTTTATTGCATATTACATCGTTTCAATGACGGGTGAAAAATCGGCACGGGAAGATTTATGGCAAATGTTTACCGGGATGTGGTTCTCCACATTTGTTTTTTTCCCGATCGGAATCTGGTTATCATATATGGCTGTCACCGACTCTGCAATTATGTCATCGGAAACTTACATAAAACTGTTAAACAAAATAGGAATAGGAAAACTGATAAGGAAATTTAGAAAATAAATTTTCCCGTGAAAAATTAAATGAATCTCAAGAATAATTGTAATGATCGGGAAAAGTAATTTTGAAAGGAAAAATGAAAATACTGCAGGTTACAAATAAAGTTCCATACCCGGTAAAAGACGGTGGTGCAATTGCCTGTATGAACCTGGCAAGGGGATTTTCTCTTTTGGGGCACAAGGTTACCATTCTGGCAATGAATACACTGAAACATCATATAACTTTAACTGAGATTCCAGAATCGGTAAAAGAACTGGCTGAATTCAGGCTGGTCAATGTTCCGGCGGCAATATCACCTGTAAGTGCACTGATTAATCTCATGTTTTCGAAAAAACCCTATATTGCCACACGGTTTATTTCGAAAGCATTTGCTGACGAACTGATCAGGGTTTTAAAGGAAGACGATTTTGATGTGATACAGCTGGAAGGACTTTATGTTTGTACTTATATTCCGGTTATCAGGGCAAATTCAACAGCAAAAATTGTTTACCGTTCACATAACATCGAACACGAAATCTGGAGCAGGACAGCAGTAATGGCGCATGGTCTGGAGAAATGGTACCTCAAAGATCTGTCGAAAAGAATAAAAGCCTTCGAAATTCAGATGTTAAATCAATATGATCTGCTTGTTCCGATAACAGGGCGTGATGGTTCAATTCTGAATAAACTTGGAAACAAAAAACCAATGCATGTTTCGCAAACCGGAATCGATTCGTCGGTTTTAGTGCCGAATTCAAGAAATCTGAAACACCCTACATTATTCCATATCGGTTCGCTTGACTGGGCTCCCAACCAGGAAGGCCTGATCTGGTTTTTTCAGAATTGTTGGGACATGGTTCGTGAAAAATACCCCGACCTGCAGTTTTTTGTTGCCGGAAGAAATGCGCCTGCATGGTTACAGAAAATGCTTAATTTGCCCAATGTTGTCTTTAAGGGAGAAGTTGCCGATGCCTATGAATTCATCAATTCAAAATCGATAATGGTGGTGCCACTCTTTTCGGGCAGCGGGATGCGTATTAAAATTATTGAAGGAATGGCGCTGGGAAAACCGATTGTAACAACTCCGGTCGGAACAGAAGGTATATCGACCACTTCGGGTGTTAACATTTTGATAACTGAAGATGCTGAAGGTTTTCTGAATTCAATTTCCGAACTTATTGAGAACCGCGAATATTTCGATACAATCAGTAAAAACGCCATTGAATATATTCACCAGAATTTTGACAACCTTTCGTCGGCTGGTAACCTGGTTGAGTTTTACAAAAAACACATCTGATGATTCTGAAAATCATTTTCTGGATACTTCTTTTTATTCTTTTATATACCTTCGTAGGATATTCACTGATACTCTGGCTTTTACTCAAATTAAAAAAAATATTGTTTCCTGAAAAGGTAACGAATACCAATACTTTTTACGAACCGGATGTGTGCCTGTTTGTAACTGCTTTCAACGAGAAAGATTATGTAAAACAAAAGGTTGCAAATTCATTCTCACTCGATTATCCGAAAGAAAAAATACAGTATTTATGGATAACTGACGGGTCGGATGACGGAACTCCGGATTTGCTTAGAGAATATAAATCGCTTGAGGTTCATCATTTGCCCGAACGACGTGGAAAAATGCACGCAATGAACCGGGGTGTGAAATTTGTCAGATCACCGATCATCATTTTCTCAGACACAAATACTGTTTTAGGGAAAAACTCAATCCGGGAGATTGTGGCAAGTTTCAGCAACGAAAAAACAGGTTGTGTTGCGGGCGAAAAGCGGATCGTTCAGAAAGATGAGGACTCTGCAGCTGGTGCGGGAGAAGGTTTGTACTGGAAATTCGAATCCTGGGTTAAGAAAATGGATGCTGAACTGAATTCAGCGGTGGGTGCTGTTGGTGAATTATTTGCTATTCGAACTGAACTTTTTGAGGATGTTGAAACCGACACTCTTCTCGACGACTTTATGATCTCTTTGCGAATCGCCCAAAAAGGTTACCGTATTGCTTATGCTCCCGAAGCTTATGCCGAAGAAACGGCATCATTAAATGTTAAAGAAGAACTGAAACGGAAAATCAGGATCGCGGCTGGAGGAATTCAAACCATTTTCAGAATGAAAAGTCTTCTGAATCCTTTCCGTTATGGAATTCTTACCTGGCAGTACATTTCGCATAAAGTTTTGCGCTGGACTTTGGCCCCGGTTTCGATGCTGTTATTATTCCCTCTGAATTTGTTGATTGTGTTTGAACAATATTCCCGGGCCGATTTTGACATTTATACAAAAATGTTTTATTTACAGGTCTTGTTTTACCTGCTGGCAGCAACCGGGTGGTATTTTGAAAACAAAAAACTTCGGTTCAAGCTTCTTTTTATACCCTATTATTTTGTTTCGATCAATTATGCGTCTGTCCGTGGAATATTCCGGTATTTTAAAGGAAAACAGTCTGTTAACTGGGAAAAATCGAAACGTGCAATTCAATAAAACGTTAAATTTTAAATAGTATTAAAATAGTTAAGTAGCAGAAATTCAGGTATCTATCATCATTTGGTAAAATTTGAAGATTAAGCGTTAATCGATTATTTATTGTAATTTTGAAACTGGTTTTAAAAAAGCTGAGTTCGTAATGACAGATATTGTGTTGAATACTATTCCGGAAGCAATTGCCGCAATTGGCAGGGGAGAACTGGTTATTGTGGTTGACGATGAGGACAGGGAAAACGAAGGGGATTTTATTGTTGCTTCTGATTTGGTGACACCCGAAATTATTAATTTCATGACTATCCACGGAAGGGGGCTCATTTGTGTAGCTCTCACCGAAAAGCGTTGTAAGGAGCTGGACCTGGAATTAATGGTGGGTAAGAATACGTCATCGCACGAAACACAGTTTACCGTTTCCGTCGATGCCATTCATCCGAAAGTAACAACCGGAATATCTGCATCCGACAGGGCCATTACAATTAAAATGCTTGTCGATCCGAATACAACTCCTGAACAATTGGGTCGTCCGGGACATATTTTTCCGCTTAAGGCAAAAAACCGGGGAGTTCTGCGTCGCAGCGGGCACACCGAGGCTGCTGTTGATCTTACACGGCTTGCAGGTTTAAATCCTTCAGGTGTTCTTGTGGAAATAATGAACGATGACGGAACGATGGCACGACTTCCGCAACTTTTTGAGATTGCAAAAAAATTCGATTTAAAATTAATTGCAATTAAAGACCTTATTTCATTCATGCTTCATCGTGAAAGCCTAATCGAAAGAGGGGAGGAGGTATTGTTACCTACTCAGTTTGGCGATTTCAGGATTGTTCCGTTCAAGCAAAAATCAAATGGCGTTGAGCATGTAGCTTTAATAAAAGGGCACTGGGAACAGGATGAACCAATCCTTACCCGCGTTCATTCATCGTGCATGACAGGCGATGTTTTTGGTTCAATGCGTTGCGAATGTGGCGACCAACTCCACAAAGCGATGGAAATGATTGAAAAAGAGGGGAAAGGTGTTATTGTTTACATGATGCAGGAAGGCAGAGGAATAGGTTTGTTTAATAAGATTGCCGCTTACAAGTTACAGGATCAGGGTTTGGATACGGTTGAAGCAAACCTGCATCTTGGTTTTAATCCCGATGAGCGCGATTATGGTGTTGGTGCACAGATATTAAGAAATCTTGGAGTTACAAAAATGAAACTAATGACCAATAATCCGGTTAAAAGAGTCGGGCTGGAAGGTTACGGTCTGGAAGTAACACAGGTTGTTCCGCTTGAAGTTGAGCCAAACAAGTACAACCAGAAATACATGAAAACCAAACGCGACAGGATGGGGCATCATTTAAGGAGATTCAATTACGACGGTTAATTCAGAAAAGTAAATTCATTAAAAATAAAACTGTCAGTTCTCGTTAATTCCCGTTACCATTCCGTTGGTTTCAAACCAGGTTCCATTTTCCGGAACTTTTTAAACAAATTATTTTCAGAATTTATTTTCGATAATAACTACTGTTTTTATCTTTGAGGGATAAACAGTTAGCATGAAATCAAAAACCACCTTTTTTACTTTATTTCTTTTTATTTCAATATTAAGCTATTCGCAGGACTGGCCCGACTGGAGGGGAATGAACAGGGACGGAAAATGGCAGGAGACAGGAATTGTTGAGAAATTTGATTCAGATTTTCTGTCACCAGAATGGTCTGTTCCGGTCGGCTCGGGATATTCGGGACCGACAATTGCCAGCGGAAAAGTTTATCTGACTGATTTAGAAAGAAAACCATCTCAAACTGAAGGTGTATTATGTTTTGACTGGCGGAACGGTCAAAAAATCTGGGAACATCGTTATCCGTGTGAATACAGTGGAGTCGGGTACCCCGCCGGACCCCGTGCTTCGGTGGTTATTAATGGGGGCAAAGCTTATTCTTTGGGTACAATGGGACATCTGTTTTGTTTTGATGCAGAAAATGGTAAAGTCATCTGGCAAAAAGACCTGAATAAAGAATATGAAATCAGGATGCCAACCTGGGGAATATCGGCCTCGCCGTTGATTACAGGAAATAAAATCATTCTTCAGATAAGTGGAAGTAATAGTGCATGTGTAATTGCTCTCGATAAAAATACAGGCAAGGAAATCTGGCATAAACTGGATGATATGGCTGGTTACTCGGCGCCAATTATTATTGAAAAGGGTGGAAAACAGTTGGTAATTGTGTGGACAGAGAACAGTATTTCGGGGCTGAATCCTGATTCAGGACAGATTTACTGGCGGATTCCGTGGGATACAGGTTCCGGCATGAGCATTTCAACGCCGGTTTTGTACAACGACTTTATTTTTGTAAGCTGTTTTTACAGTGGATCGTTACTTGTAAAACTCAATGACAATTACACTTCGGCTGAAAAAGTCTGGCAGCGTTGCGGTGAAAGCGAAAGAAAAACTGATGCATTGCATTGTGTAATGAACACGCCAGTAATAATTGACGATTTTATTTATGGTGTCGATAGTTTCGGCGAATTACGATGTCTCGAACTCAAAACCGGCAACAGAATCTGGGAAGATCTCACTGCGGTGAAAAAAGACAGGTGGGCAAATATTCATTTTATTCAAAACGGAAACAAAATCTGGATGTTTAATGAACACGGCGAACTGATAATTTCTGAGCTTTCACCAAAGGGATTCAGGGAAATCAGCCGTGCAAAAATTATCGAACCTACAAAAGAACAACTTCCGAGAGGTGTAACATGGTCTCATCCGGCATTTGCAAGCCGACATGTTTTTGTGAGAAATGATAATAAACTGGTTTGCATTAATTTGTCGAAAAAACAGAAAATTCAGGAATCCGGCACCCGATAAATAAATTCCCTGTTTGTGCGATAGTAAAAAGAGATAAAATATGTAAATTTCGTAAACCTAAAAATTTAAAATTATGGATGGAAAAACTAAGGCAATTGTTGCCCACATAACTTACATTGGCTGGATTATCGCTTTGATAATCAATTCAACTCAAAAAGATGAAATAGCAAGTTTTTATATCCGGCAGTTACTGGGGATATATTTGTTCAGTATTGTTATTACTTTTATTCCGGTAATAAATATTTTCGGTTGGATACTTGCCCTGATTTTCTGGATTTTAAGTCTTGTTAGCGCCGTTAACGGAGAAATGAAAGAAACCCCGGTGATTGGTAAATATTTTCAGGATTGGTTTAAAGGAATTTAATCAACATACCTGCACAAATAAAAAAGGCAAGCAAAAGCTTGTCTTTTTTAATGTATAATTTTTATTTCGGTCCTTTGTCTCCGCTGTTTTCATTCTGGTTGTCCCTGTATTTTTTTATCATGTGCATTCTGAATTCGTTCTCTGTTTTATACAGTTTCAACACTTTTTTCGGAGGAAGCACTTTTAATAGTTTTTCATTATAATTTGCTATCAATTCACCTTCTTTTTGCATGCTTTGCGAGAATTCACGGGTAAGAATGATTACTTCGTTATCCGAAAGTGTTTCTTCTGCTTCACTTACTTTATTTTCCAGCTCGCGGCGCAGTTTTTGGGCTGCCCAGCGTTCTTTTTCCATCTGATTATAAATAGGCCAGAATTTTTCTGCTTCTGCCGGGGTCAGATCCAGTCTCGTGGTTAAAAAGGAAACTTTTTCGGCACGGTATTTTTCCATCCGTGCCTCATGCGATTCATTCTGCTGGGCTTTGACAGAAATATTCATCAAAATGAAAATACCAGTCAGGATTATAATTAGTTCTTTTTTCATTTTTATATTCATTTTGTTGTTCCGAAGTTTTAAAACTACAATTATCTGTTAGTTGTTTCAGCAAAAATATCGTATTCCGAACTATTTGCATTTACAAAGTTTGCCAGATCTTCGTCGCTGAACTGGGTAGAACCGTTTTTGTCATCCAGCAAAGCATAAAACGAGTTTTCATCAATTCCCTCAACCATTGTTGCATAAATCATGTCAATTAAATCAGTTTCTTCATTTGTATTATTTGCCAGTTGCTGATCGGGTGTAAATTTTTTCAAAGGCCAGTAAGCCAGCATGATAATTAGTGCGAAGCCTGCTGCCAATCCAAGGGCAGGTTTTAAAAACTGAATAATTTTATTTTGATTTTTAGAAACGCCCTTTTCCTCTGTTTCAAGCCTTGCATTGAGCCGGGCAGAGAAATCATCGAAATAATTATCGGGAACCCTGAATGGATTTTCCTTTTTTATTTTCGATAATTCTGGTGCTATTTTTTCTAATTCATCCATGGTTTTTTTATTTTATCGTTTGACTGCCTTAATAATAAAAGGTTTAATTTTTTTATTTGTTAATCTCTGTTTTTCAGATACTCTTCCACTTTTTTTGCAGCATGATGAAATGATGCTTTCAGCGCTCCAACCGAGGTGTCAAGCACTTCCGACATATCTTCGTATTTCATCTCTTCAAAATATTTCATATTAAAAACAATTCTTTGTTTTTCCGGAAGTTTCAGAATTGCTTCCTGCAAACGCATCTGAATATCATCTCCTTCAAAATAAGCATCCGAAACGAGATTATTCATCAAAAACTCGCTGGTATCGTTCATGGGAATCAGGCTTCGCTTTTTATTTGACGTGATGAATGTTAGCGATTCGTTTGTTGCAATACGATACAACCAGGTGTACAAACTTGATTCTTCGCGGAACTTATCAATGCTTCTCCAGACTTTTACAAACGTGTTTTGAAGTACATCATCGGCGTCGTCGTGGTCCATCACTATTTTTCTGATGTGCCAATACAGACGCTCCCGGTATCTTTTAACCAGTGAATCAAATGCAGGTTCCTTTGTTTTTTCATTCCTTAAACCTGCTATTAAATCCAGATCGTTGTCTTCCATCAAAAAAATTTCAATTATGACATCGAATTAAACCAAAGGTTTAATCAATTAATAAAAAGCTGTCAGTGAATTACTATTACAAAGGTAATCATGTAAACTGTTTTTTGATTTTTAAATCAGGCTTAACTTATTTATTTTTAGATAAATTAAGAAAATCGACTGACATTCAGGGATAATATTTTCAGGTAAAAACGTGTAAAAAGAATTACATTTGTGCAATATTCAAAATTAAGAAATGGCATTAAAGTGTGGTATTGTTGGTCTTCCGAACGTAGGTAAATCAACGCTGTTTAATTGTTTATCGAGTGCAAAGGCACAATCGGCAAATTTCCCTTTTTGTACAATCGAACCAAATATCGGGGTGATCACTGTACCTGATCAGCGTTTGATAAAACTGGCAGAAATTGACAAACCTAAAAAAGTGATTCCGACTACAATTGAAATTGTTGATATTGCAGGACTGGTGAAAGGAGCAAGTAAAGGTGAGGGTTTGGGCAACCAGTTTCTTGCCAATATCCGCGAAACGGATGCAATTATTCATGTTCTGCGTTGTTTTGAAAATGCCAATATTGTGCACGTGGATGGTTCTATAAACCCGGTTCGCGACAAGGAAGTGATTGATATTGAGTTGCAATTGAAAGATCTTGAAACTATTGCCAACCGGATTGACAAATTGGAAAAACAGGCAATGCACGGCAGCGACCATAAAACAAAAAGAATGTACGAAATTGCCATTAAATACAAGTCAGTTCTGGAAAAAGGATTGTCGGCCCGGACGGTGAATCTCAGCGAAGAAGATGCAAAACTTGCCAGGGAGTTTTTTCTGCTCACCAATAAACCGGTAATGTATGTATGTAATGTTGATGAAGCTTCGGCAAAAACCGGAAATAAATTTGTTGATGCCATAAAAGAGGCTGTAAAAGATGAGAATGCTGAACTACTGGTAATTGCCGCTGCTACCGAAGCCGATATTGCCGAATTGGAAACTTACGAAGAAAAACAAATGTTTCTTGAGGAACTTGGGCTTGATGAACCCGGGGTAAACAAGCTCATTCATGCTGCTTATCATTTACTCAATTTGAAGACTTATTTTACCACAGGTCCTGATGAATCTCGTGCCTGGACTTTTACACAGGGAACAAAAGCGCCTCAGGCTGCCGGAATTATTCATTCCGATTTCGAGCGAGGTTTTATTCGTGCAGAGGTGATCAAATATCACGATTATATTGAACTTGGTTCAGACCATGCCTGCAGAAATGCCGGAAAAATAGCCATTGAAGGAAAGGATTATGTGGTTCAGGATGGCGATATTATGCATTTCAGGTTTAATGTTTAGCCCCTCCCAACCTCCCCTTGGGGAGGAGCCAAAAAAGGGTTGAGAATTTTAATTCTCAACCCTTTTTTATATTAATTTTTTCTTTTTGTTCCTCCCTTCGGGGAGGTAAGGAGGGGCTTTTTCAGCGCTGAGTCTGTGCATCGCTCATATCTTTGATAATGCCGTTTTTATCAACGGTGATATTAACATCCTTGGCAATTTCAAGAATAATTGTAGTTTCTTTTACTTCAACAATTTTACCATAAATTCCACCGGTGGTGACAACTTTATCTCCTTTTGCAAGACCTTCGCGAAATTTGCGTACTTCTTTCTGGCGTTTCATCTGAGGACGGATCATGAAAAAATAAAACACCACAACAATTAACAACAGCGGTAACATGCTCATCAGCGGATTAGCTTCCGAACCGGCAGGCTGCGACATTAAAATAATATTCATCATAACTTTTAATTTTTAATATTTAATTTCAATTTGTTCATTTTCAACCTCGGCAAAAATAATTAAATGTTTTGGTTCTTTGCTATTCGATTGAATTTCTACTGTTTTTAATTGTTTGCCAATCAATCCCGCCGAATTGAGTTCCACTTCAATTATCCCTTTCTCATCAGGTTTTACAGGTTCTTTCGGGATAGTAACCTTTAAACAACCACAATCGGCTTCTGCATTTTTTATCGTTAAATCTTCCTGTCCGCGATTGGTAAAAATAAACGAGTAACTTAATATTTCACCTGCTTTCACTTTCCCAAAGTCGTGCATTTCACTGTCGAATTCAATTTTGGCAGGCTGCTCAACTGAATCGGTCTGCTTTTTTGGTTCTTCTTTTTTCAATGGTTTTTTATCGGCACACGAAGATAACAGCAGGATGAGGACAATGAAAACAAGTTTATTCATGATTCTCCAACCAAACCCCTTCCGGTTTTATTTATTTTACCTTCTTTCTTTAAATCTTTCAGGGTTTTGTCTAGAATGCCGTTAATAAAGTTGCGGCTTTTATCTGTGCTGTAAAATTTCGAAAGTTCAATGTATTCATTCATCGTGACTTTTGTGGGAATGGAAGGGAAAAACAAAAATTCGGTGATGGCCAGCTGCATCATCAGAATATCCATAAATGCAATTCTTTCAACATCCCAGTTACTCGAATGGATTTTGATCAACGCCTGAAGTTCATCGTGATTGATTATCGATTTACGTAAAAGGTCCCTGGCAAATTCACGATCTTCTTCATCCTTGTACAACGGCATCAGTTTCTGATCCGATTCGCTGAATTCATTAAAACGCTTTAAAGTTTTAATAATTACGCCAATAACAAATTCAACATCGTCGTTCCAGTAAATGCTTTGCTCTTCCAAAACCTGGTACAATTCTTCGGAAACCAGAATAATTTTATTGAAGATTTTTTCAACGAATTTCCGGTCGTCAAGGTACGAGTGGGAATCGCTGTTCATGTACGATTCGTAAATTTCCGATTCCACAACGATCAGGTAAAGTTCCTTGATCAGTTCCGGATTATTAGCCCAACTCAGTTTCGATTGCTGTAAATATGCTTTCAGTTGCCTGTTCGACCGAAGCTGATTTATTAGAAGGTTGTCGATAAATTTGGTATTTGGGTGAAGATCTTCAAAAGTCGGCTGGTGTTTATTTTTTTTGATTTCGATCCTGCTTTCGGCATAATCGGCAATTTCGATGATCAGCGCAAGCAGGTAATGATAAAGGTCGTACGATTTATGAATGCAGAAAAAGAGCTCTTTTTCAGTGTTGCTGAGAGATTTTTCTTCTGAGGAATAGTAAGCGTACAACACTTGTAACACCTTGGTGCGGATTATCCTTCTGCTAATCATTTATAATGAACTACGTATTTTTCCGGGTCAAAATTACACATTTTTTGAAACCGGGAGAGTTTTGCTTTTAATTTAAATGAATTTGTCGGGAAAGTTAATTCAGTACAACCGATTAAATCAGAACTGACCTGTATGACTCACATTATCAGGTCTTTTAAATGTTGAATCAATATTATTTGCTGAATGATTGTCTGGATTTCCGGTTGATTCATCCATGTCTTTTGTCAGTTTCATTTGCTCGTTTTTACCTTTACCCTGAACTTCACTATTTTCATCATCCGAATCTTCAATCTCTCCTTCATCTTCTTCCTCCCAATCAAATTTATCGCGGCGAATCAGGTATTTTCGATAAAATAACGCCAGAACAACCCCTGAAACAGCGCCCCACAAATGGCCTTCCCACGAAATTTCGGGATTAATGGGAAGCATCCCCCAAATCAAACCTCCATAAAGAAAGACAACGGTAACCGACAAAGTAAGTAACCGGGTATCGTTCCTGATTATTCCGCTTACAAAATGAAATGCAGCCATCGCATAAATTACCCCGCTTGCCCCGATATGCCATGCCTCCCGGCCAGACAGCCACACACAGATTCCTGAAAGAATGTATAGTTGAATAAAAATCCGGTAAGAGATACGCCGGTAATAATAAATCAAAGCGAACATCAGAATAAAGAATGGAACAGAATTTGAAATCAGATGATTAAAACCGGAATGGATAAAGGGTGAAAACAAAATTCCCGGAATTCCCTTTAAATGCAATGGATAAATGCCAAATCTTACAAAATTCAGATTAAAAGTCTGCTCAATTATCTCAACAATCCAGAATGTAAAGACAAAAGCAGCCGGTAAAATCAGGCTGTGAAAAAAAATGCGTTTTTCAAGCTTGTAATCCAGTTTTTTCGGGTTGCTTGGATAATATCTGAACAATGCCATAATTTTTAAGCAAAAAAAAATTTTGAAAACGGACGCCGAAATTTTGAAATTAATAAATACCGGGATGTTGAGTATTTCATGTCACAATCTCAACATCCTGATTTTGATGACTAATTACTGACAAGCTCTTTTATTAATTGCGTAAATCCGAATATTTCATCTTCAGTTGTATCGAACGAGGTCATCCAGCGCACTTCCGCTATTACATCATTCCACATGTAAAAAAAGAACTGTTCCTGCAAAGGTTCAATTATTTTTCGCGGAACAACGGCAAAAACACCGTTTGCATCAACAGGTTGCGTGATTCTGATCTCCGGTATTTTGCCCACCTCGGCTTCGAGCAATTTTGCCATTTTGTTCGAGTGTGTTGCATTTTCTTTCCACAAATCGTTTTCGAAATATGCAATAAACTGAGCGCCGACAAAACGCATTTTCGAATAAAGCTGCATGCTTTGTTTGCGGATATATTTGGTAAGCGGCGTTAATTCGGGATTAAAAAACAAAACGGCTTCTCCTAACATCATCCCGTTTTTTGTTCCGCCAAACGATAAAATATCGACACCGCAGTCTTTTGTAAAGGCTTTAAAATCGAGATTCAGCGAGACTGCGGCGTTGGCAATCCTGGCCCCGTCCATGTGAAGTAACATGTTATGTTTGTGTGCCAAATCGGCTAATGCTATGATTTCGTGCGGTTTGTAAACAGTTCCCATTTCCGTGACCTGCGAAATTGAAATTACACGTGGCTGAGAATGATGCTCGAAATTAAATCCTTTCAGGTGGTGTTCAATCCGTTCAGGAATGAGTTTGCCATTCACGGGTTCAACCGGAAGCAGTTTGCAACCTGTGAATTTTTCGGGCGCCCCGCATTCGTCCTCCTGAATGTGAGCAGTTTCAGCACAAATTATCGAGTTAAAACTTTGTGTTACAGTCGATAATCCCAGAACATTGGCGCCGGTACCGTTAAACACAAAAAAAACTTCGGTTTCCTGTCCGAACTTTTCCTTAAATATTCCGATTGCTTTTTGGGTGTATCCGTCATTCCCGTATCCGACAACATGACCTTTGTTGGCGTCTTCCATCGCTTTCAGAATTTTAAAATGAACTCCTGAATTATTATCGCTCGCGAATCCTTTTTTTGTTTGCATACTCTGTGTAAAAATTAGATGATCAGGCAGATTCTTTGTAACTTTCTGCATGAATTAATTACGTGTAAAGAAAAAAAAAAACAAAGGCATAAAAAAATGAATCAGTCAATTCCTTTATCTCAGAAATTATATCTCCTTGGAATTCATCCCGAAAAAGGCGGAATGATAACCGCTGCCAGTTCTGTAATGAATTACGTGCTTGCCGGTTCGGTTTTTCTGGAACTTTTTCTTGATAGAAATATCATTTTCGACCAGAAAAGAGTTGTACTTCAGAATGATAAAACATCAGATGAATTACACCGGTTTGTCATTGATAAAATGAAAAAAAAGCCCGCTCCGGTAAAAATGTCGCGGTGGTTAAGCAGGTTGAATTTCTCACAGGGATTCATCAAAAGAAATGTGCAACAGGAACTGGAAGCTAAAAGGATTATTAAAATGGAGCAGCACCGGTTTTTGTTTATTACCTGGAGAAAACCGAAAATAATTAACAAACAGATTGTATATCAGCTTATTTCGGAGATAGATAATAAAATTTTCAGGAATTTGGAAAACGAAGAAGATGTTTTGTTTTTGTCGATGTTAAAGCCTGCCGGATTATTAAAACGTATTTTTCCCGAAAGAGAAAAAAGAAACAAGGCTCTTGAACGTTTGAAAAAAATGGAAGTTGATAACCAGGTTTCCGTTGCTGTTTCTGAGGCAATAGCTGCAGCCAGGGCTGTCGCTGCTTCGGTAGTTATAACTTCTGTCGCTGCCGGGGCACACCGATAAAAATTATTAGTCATGGTTGAACTGTTCAATCCGGTGGTTGTTAAAGCAAAAAAATCTGGATTATTCTGATGAAACAAAAGATTGCTGTTTTCTGGTTCCGGCGCGATTTAAGGTTAAATGACAACACCGGCCTGTTTCACGCGCTGAAATCAGGACTTCCTGTCCTGCCTGTTTTTATTTTCGATAAAAATATTTTAGGTAAACTGAATTCGAAGAACGATGCACGTGTGTCGTTTATTTACCAGGAATTAAAGAGATTGAATACTCAGATTGAAAATTTGGGGTGTTCAATGAAAGTGATGCATCTTCTCCCACATGAAGCTTTTCGGCAACTGGCTGAAGAATACGAGGTTGCAGCCGTTTTTGCCAACCGTGATTACGAACCTTATGCAATTCAGCGGGATAAAGAGGTTGAAATGTTTCTGAAACAAAAAGGAGCAGAGTTTTATCTGTTTAAAGATCATGTTATTTTTGATCATAACGGGGTGACCAAGGATGACGGAACTCCTTACACAGTTTTTACTCCGTACAGTAAAAAATGGAAACAGAATCTGGAAAATACTGAACTACAGGCTTACCCATCTGAAAAATATTTTTCCGGTTTTCTGAAAACGGAGTCTTTTCGTTTTCCTGAATTAAGTGAAATTGGCTTTTCAGAGAGTTTTCTGCAAATTCCGGAAATAAATGTTTCTGAAAAAATTATTTCGGAATATGCTGCCACTCGCGATATTCCGGCGTTGAATGCCACATCAAAACTTGGGGTTCATTTGCGTTTCGGAACTGTCAGTATCAGGGAAATTACCCAGGTTGCACTTCAGTTATCTGAAGTTTTTCTGAATGAGCTGATCTGGCGTAATTTTTTTATTGACATTTTATGGCATTTTCCGCATGTTGAAAACCGTGCATTTAAACCAAAATACGATTTTATTCAGTGGCGCAACAATGAAAAAGAGTTTGAAGCCTGGTGTCTTGGAGAAACCGGATATCCGCTGGTTGATGCAGGAATGAGGGAATTAAACGAAACGGGGTTTATGCATAACCGGGTACGAATGGTAACTGCCAGTTTTTTAACAAAACATCTGCTAATCGACTGGCGTTGGGGTGAAGCTTATTTTGCAGAAAAACTGTTAGATTTTGAGTTGGCTTCAAACAACGGGAACTGGCAATGGGCGGCAGGTTGCGGATGCGATGCGGCTCCTTATTTCCGGATTTTCAACCCGGCTGAACAACAAAGAAAGTTTGATCCGGAAACAAAATACATTTTAAAATGGGTTCCTGAATATGGAACTAATCATTATCCAAAACCTGTTGTTGATCATACATTTGCGCGGGAAAGGGCGCTTAGAACATTCAAAAAGGCACTGATGTAATTAATTTACTCCAGCAGCCATTCCATAATCCGGCTGCCTTTCGGACTTGAAATCGGGGAAAGTGAATCAACCACCCGACCTTCTTTATCGATCAGGAATTTCTGATAATTCCAGGTGACTTTAGCCTGCAGCGTTCCGTTTTCTTCACTGTTTGTCAGCCATTTATACAAAGGATGACAGTTTTCTCCCTTTATCGATATTTTTTCCATGATCGGAAAGGTGATGGCATATTTATTTGTGCAAACCGAGTAAACTTCTTTGTTATTTCCCGGTTCCTGGTTACCGTAATCATTGCAGGGAAAGGCAATTATCTCAAAATCATCGCCTCCGTATTCCTCATAAAGTTCCTGCAGTTTTTTCAGTTGGGGTGCCAGGCTGCATTCAGTTGCAATATTCACAATAAGTACTTTCTTTCCTTTTAATGAAGAAAAATCAAATTCTTTCCCTTCAATTGTTGTGGCTTTAAAGTCGTAAAGCATTTTTTTCTGTCCCGACAACTGAATTGAAAACAGTATCAATATGACAAAAAAGTTCAATTTCATAGCAGATGTTGTTGATGTTTTCAATCGGTAAAAATCCGAAAAACCTGATCAGGTCGTAAAATTAGGCAATTGTTGTTAATAAAAAAACCGAGGTTAAAAAGCAGATTTAATTATCTTTGGTCACTCATTGCGAAAAGCTAAAAAATGGAAAACTTTATTGTTTCGGCAAGAAAATACAGACCTGATACTTTTCAAACGGTAGTTGCGCAATCTTCTATTACGAATACTTTGAAGAATGCCATTAAAGGCAATCAACTTGCCCATGCCTACCTGTTTTGCGGACCACGTGGAGTTGGCAAAACAACCTGTGCCCGTATTTTTGCCAAAACAATCAACTGTACCAATTTGTCATCCGAAGTGGAAGCCTGCAATGAATGCGACTCTTGCAAAGCATTTAATACAAACCGTTCTTTTAATATTCATGAACTTGATGCCGCATCAAACAATTCGGTTGACGATATCAGGAATCTGACCGACCAGGTTCGCATTCCGCCGCAGATGGGGAAATACAGCGTTTATATCATCGACGAAGTTCACATGCTTTCGTCACAGGCTTTTAACGCATTTTTAAAAACGCTTGAGGAGCCGCCAAAACATGCAATTTTTATTCTGGCGACCACCGAAAAACATAAAATTATTCCGACAATTCTTTCCAGGTGCCAGATTTTTGATTTTAACCGGATCAGTGTTACCGATATTTCGAAATATCTTGAATTTGTTTCAAAAAGCGAGGGTGTGAATGCAGATGCCGAAGCGCTGAATATCATTGCTCAAAAGGCAGATGGCGCAATGCGCGATGCACTTTCCATTTTCGACCAGATCGTCAGCTTTTCAGGGAAAAACGTAACATATCAGGATGTTATCAGTAATCTGAACGTACTTGATTACGACTATTATTTTAAAATTGTCGATCAGTTTCTGAAAAATGATGTACCTGAAGTACTTCTCACTTTTAACGATATTTTGAATCACGGTTTCGACGGGCACCATTTCATTTCAGGTTTGAGCAACCATTTACGCGATTTACTGGTTTGTAAGAATGCCGAAACAATTCAGCTGCTGGAGGTTGCGGGAGAAACGAAAGAACGTTACCGGATACAGGCGCAAGCCGTTGAAAGCGGTTTCCTGCTGGAAGCTCTTCAAATAAGTAACGATTGTGACCTGCAATACAAACAAAGCATGAACAAACGGCTTCTGGTTGAACTTGCACTTGTACGGATAGCTCAGCTGACCTTAAAAAAAAAATAGTTGACCCCTCTCAATCATCAGAAATTCTTGAACCGATTTTTTCAGGATTGAAAATTACTGAAGATAAAGTAAATTCACCTGTACGTCAACAAGTTCAACCTCCCGAGTATCGCACTTCCCCAACTGCCGAAAACGCTGAAGTTAAAAAAATTGCCCGACGTAAACTGGATTTTATCAGCACTCCTTCGATTAAAAATGCTCTGGAAGGGAAGTACGAAGAGAATCAGATTTCGGCAAAGGAACGGCATCAGATTTATTCGAGAGAAGATGAAAAAGAAGATTTTACTCCCGATCAACTGAAACTGAAATGGGATGCATTTGTGGCAAGACTTAACGACAGACCAAACCTCCAGTCAACACTTTCGGATATACCGAAAATAAAAGGGGATTATCAGCTTGTTCTCGAAATTGAAAATACAGTGCAGGAAGATCTGATTAATAATATAAAACCGGAGTTGGTTTCATGGTTGAGGAAGGAACTGAAAAATTCTAAAATACAGTTGAATATTTTAATCACTGAGAAAGTTAAAAGCCGGATTATTTATACCGATGCTGAAAAATATGATGAACTGCTTAAACAAAATCCAGGTCTTGCAATACTGACAAAAAAATTCAATCTTGATTTTGGCCATTAAAAATGATGCAAAATGAAATAAAAGATAACATCTCTTCAGTGATATTCTGCTCAATCACCCAGATTCTCAACCTTTTTTAATCATGGTGCCAGCCGCGATAAGATCCAGCCGTTTCCTGATCTTTCGAAAAGAATCCTGTCGTGTAACCTGTTCTCTCTTCCCTGCCAGAACTCGAAACTGACAGGTTTTACAATAAATCCACCCCAGTTTTCGGGGCGGTTGATTTTTTCTACCGGCGTTTTTCCCATTTCAATATTGAAAAGATTCTGAAGAAATTCCCTTGACTGAATTCTGCTGCTCTGGTTCGATACAATTGCTGCAACCCGGCTTGTTAAAGGCCGCGAACTGAAGTATTTGTCTGAAATTTCTGCTGAAGTTTTTTCTGTAAAACCCGAAATTCGGATTTGTCTTTCGAGTTCCGGCCAGAAAAAATGTAACCCAACCCTGGGATTTTGAAAAATCGATTTTCCTTTGTTACTGTTGTAGTTTGTGAAAAAAGTAAATCCTTCTTCACTAAAATCTTTAAGTAAAACAATTCTTGAATCGGGAAAACCATCGGTATTTAATGTAGCAACCGACATTGCAGTTGGCTCTGATACTCTGGCATTCAAAGCATCATTTAACCAGCGCTCAAATTGTTTCACCGGATTTTTATCGATATTGCTTTCCGTAAGTTCAGCATATTTGTATTCACTTCTGATCGAATGCAGTTTCATAAAAAAGTGTTTGTCAAAATAACTCCTGAACACAAATAAAGTTTAACGACAGGATAAACGTATCCATTTTTGTCAGTTATTTTGAATTCCGGGTAACAGAAAAATGAATGTGAAGAGTCGTTGGGAATCATGAAGATGTGTGCAAAACAGTAAAACTATAAATTCTGTTGCTTACAAGAAAAGAAAAGTTCAATAGCAAATGTTTCAGGTGACCGATTAAACCTCATGTTTTTTATTTTTCAAAAAAACTGAAATTAACCTTCCCATATTTTCTGTTTTCCTTAAAGAAACGGAGTTTTGAGAAATCATATTCTTTGGAATGCTCAAGAATAAAAACTCCTGATTCGTTTAAAACATTTGAATTCATCACTGCATCCGGAACTTCAGCAAAATTTTTCATGTCGAATGGCGGATCGGCAAAAATAAAATCGAAGCTGCCTTTGTAACTTTTCAGGAATGAAAAAACATCGGCCTTGAAACACTTTGCATTTTCAATCTTAAGATTTTCAATGACATGTATGATAAACCTGTGATGAACAAAATCTTTTTCCACAAATGTGGCTTTCGTGCAGCCCCGGCTTATAAATTCGTAACCAATACTACCTGACCCGGCAAAAAGATCGAGCACCGTTTTATTCTGAAAATCGTAACGGTTTTCGAGTATATTAAACAAAGCCTCTTTGGCAATATCGGTGGTAGGCCGCGCCTTGAAGTTTTTTCCAGGGCTGAATATCCTTCCTTTGTATAATCCACCAACGATCCGCATCAGGTAATTATATTAAAGTCAGATAATGCTGAATGGAATTATTTATTATTACAGGATTTGTTTGTGAACTGAGTTTGTTCAGGTGGCTGATGTTTTCAAAATAGGGTCTGATCAATTCTTTGATCTCGTTGTTCTGGTTAAAAGATCCGCCCAGATATAAATTTGTATTGCTTCTTGAAATTTCAAGTTGCTGAAAAGAATTGATAATGTTATAGATAAGGTCGCTCGGATGTAATGATTGAAAACAATTTGCCAGTAATAATCTGCCTTTACTTAAAATGACAAGATAAAAGAATTTTTTAGATGGCAGAATAATTGCTGAGTTTCTGTTATCTGACTCAACCGGAGTCTGAATCAGTTGTGTCACAGGATGAATGATTTCGATATTTTTACTGAAGAAATGATTTACAACGTTAAAAACATCCTGTTGGATCGAAAAGAAAAGATACGAGCTGAAACCTTCAATTTTATTCTCTTCGAAATGGTTGTTTGGTTTCTTTTCAAATAAAACCGAGGTTAATATTTTTTGTCTTTCGTTTTCAAAAAACTCGTCAGGAACAATTGTGAAATTTTCGGTAAAAATAAACACCTGTACACTTTGAAATTGTCTCTTTAACAGTTCTTCGTTCTCCAGCCATTCCTTTAATCTTCGTGCCAATAAAATCTCGCTGCTTATTAACAAAGAAGTGCTTTTAAAAGCGACAATTCTTTTTTGTACCGGGTGAGATATCAAAAAAGAAAATCCATCCAGGTTTACCTGAATGGATAATTTATAATCTTTAGTTTTTTCGACTTCGAAAGAATCGTCCTTAATAAAATCAGACATTTCAATTATTCCCAGTTTCCTGCGTTATTAACTGCTTCGGTAAGCGATCCTACCAAAAGTCCCGGGTATTTTTCATTCATTCTTCTCTGATCGTTCAGGTTGATGATCAACTGTGGATCTAATCCGCGCAGAATTACATTGTTATGTGCTTTGGCCTCAAATACCGGAACACCAATTCCCGAACCGGTAACTACCACATTTGCACCAAGGTGAAATTCTGAAGGTTCACCCGGAACAGGGACATATTTTAAATTATTTGCATCGTAGCTTTTCCCAAAAATGGCTTCAAGTGCGCTGACCCTTGCACTATCTCGTATAATCATTCCCATCTGGATCGCCTTTTTTTCAGTGATTCCTGCTTCAATCATACTGTCGGTTAATTCACCAATCTTACGAACAGTAATAATTGAATCATGTTTAACAAAGTTTATCAGGGTATCCCAACTTCCCGTAAATTTTCCATAGACATCTTTATAAGCAAGCTCTGCTTTCCTTATATCTTTGAGCCTTTCAACAGTTACATCGTAACGTGCTTTTTTCGCTTTTTCAAACTGAATAGGCTTCTGAATACTTTGATAAATAAAATACGCAAGTATCAGCGCTACAATGAAAAGTGAAATTTGTAATACGGTTTTCATTTTTATTATTTTAATAGTTTGTTTTTTTGATTGCATGCAAATTTAAAAAAAAATATAAATTACTTTCCTTAAGAAATAGTTATTTTAACGGTATGATTAAAAATCATATTAAATCGCTGTTTACTCAGAACTTGTCTTACACCCCCACCGATTCTCAGCTTATTTTAATAGATGTGCTGGCTGATTACATATTTTCTGAAGAACCTGACCGGATTATGTTAATTCATGGATATGCCGGTACCGGTAAAACCACGATGCTTAATTCATTAACACAGACACTTACCATGTTGAAGTTAAGATCGGTATTGCTTGCTCCAACTGGAAGAGCTGCGAAAGTTCTGGCAGGTTATACAAAAATGCCGGCATTTACAATTCATAAAAAAATATACAGACAAAAATCATCTTCCGACGGATTCGGGCATTTTGTGCTCGACAAAAATCTGTATAAAAACACTTATTTCATTGTTGATGAAGCATCAATGATTTCAAACGAAACTTCCGAAAATTCAGTGTTTGGAAGCGGCAGATTACTCGATGATTTACTCGAATATGTTTATTCAGGAGAAAACTGCCGGCTGGTTCTGGTAGGCGATACTGCGCAGTTGCCTCCTGTCGGGTTAAATATTAGTCCTGCACTTGATGTGAATTCTCTGGAAGACTGTGGGTTCAGCGTTCATAAAGTTGAACTGACTGATGTGGTGCGGCAGGAAGCCGGATCGGGTATTTTAAATAATGCAACTCAAATACGGAAAAAAATTGGTGACAACAGCATTGAACCTGGATTTTTCAACATAAATACAAATGATTTTAAGGATATTGAACGTATCACAGGCGCTGAACTTATTGAAAGTATAAATACTGCGTACGATAAATATGGAATTTTTGAAACTGCGGTGGTTACACGTTCAAACAAACGTGCAAATTTGTATAATAAGGGTATCCGGAATTCAATTTTATTTCGTGAAAATGAAATAGAAAAGGGTGATTTGTTAATGGTTGTCAAGAATAATTACTTCTGGATCAGTGATGATTTGAAGCTGGATTTCATCGCCAACGGTGATATTGCCGAAGTGACAAAAATTTACAAATATGAAGAACTGTTCAATTTCCGTTTCGCCAGTGTCCGTCTTCGTTTTATCGACTACGAAGATGTTGAAATCGATTGTAAAATATTTCTCGAAACCCTGAGTATTGAATCAGCTTCGTTTACCTACGAACAAAACAGGCAGCTTTTTGATTTGGTTTCGGAAGATTATGCCGAAATAAGAAATAAACGCGAACGCTGGAAAAAAGTAAGGGAGAATCCGTATTTCAATGCTCTTCAGGTAAAATTTGCCTACGCAATAACCTGTCACAAGGCACAAGGCGGCCAGTGGAAAGCAGTTTATGTTGACCACGGTTTTATCGGCGAAGATCTGCTCAACACAGAATTTTACCGATGGCTTTACACGGCATTCACGCGGCCAACCGAGAAACTCTTTCTGGTAAATTTTAATAAAGGATTTTTTGAAGAAGAAAAAGCAACATGATTTCAATACAGAAGGCTGTGATTAATGCTTAAATATTAGAAAATTGTAAATCAAAGTCACTATTTCAGTCAATGTGAAATGGGCTATTCTAAAATGAATTACTATTGTTACTTAATTTTTCGAGCTAAAAAATGAATCTTACACAAGCTATTATTCTGGCAATTATTGAAGGATTAACCGAGTTTCTGCCGGTTTCTTCCACTGGTCACATGATTATTGGCTCTTCAATTCTTGGAATTGCAGAAAATGAGTTTGTAAAAAGCTTTACCGTTATAATTCAGTTTGGGGCAATTCTTTCGGTTTTGGTACTGTATTGGAAACGGTTTTTTAAATCGTTCGATTTTTACCTGAAATTATTTGTTGCTTTTATACCTGCAGCAGTCATTGGCTTACTTGCAAGCGATTATATCAATCTGCTTTTGGAGAATGTTATTGTTGTTGCAGTTACTCTGTTGCTTGGAGGGATTTTTCTTCTTTTTGTTGACAAAATATTTGAGAAGAATGAAAAACATCCTGACAGTGAACCAGGTATTAAAAGTTCCTTTATAATCGGAATATTTCAGGTAATAGCAATGATTCCGGGAGTGTCGAGGTCGGCAGCTACAATCATCGGCGGTTTGTCGCAAAAACTTAACCGCAAAGCTGCGGCTGAGTTTTCTTTTTTTCTCGCTGTTCCCACAATGTTTGCTGCCACTTTATATAAATTGATAAAGATTTATGAAATTGATGCCGGATTCAGCAGGCATGATATTCAGATACTCCTGGCAGGTAATATTGTTGCTTTTATTGTTGCAATGCTCGCGATAAAATTTTTCATCAATTTCCTGACTAAAAGGGGATTTAAAATTTTCGGATATTACCGGATAGTCGTTGGAATTGTAATATTAGCGTTGTATTTTGCGGGGATCGATTTAAAAATGATTTGAATATAAATTTTCCGGAGAAAAATTCAGTAACAATAAAAAAGGCTGAACTGTAAGTTATTGGTTTTTACCAATATCTGAAATTAATCTTTACCAGGGCCGGAAGAAACCAGAATTTTATAAGTTTTACCTTCTTTTGCCGCCTCGGTATTTTCAAAAATGGTACGGGCTTCATCTTCAAATAGTTTTATATCGTTGAACCGGGCTGAAAAATGACCAATTATTAACTGTTTTACATTGGCCATTTTTGCAATGCGGGCAGCATCCAGTGTGGTCGAATGAAGTGTTTTATCTGCCAACTCCCTCATTTCTTCAGTGAATGTTGTTTCGTGGTATAAAAGGTCAACGTCTTTAATAATTTCTATTATTGGTAAACTGAATGCAGTGTCGGTGCAAAATGCATAACTGCGCGGAAGCGGGGCAGGTCTGGTTAACATCGAGTTTGGTATAATTTCATTGTCAGCGGTGATAAAGTTTGCCCCGGCTTTAATCTCTTTGATCCGCGCAATAGGAATTTTATAAAATTCAACCATCTCTTTTTTAATATTGTCTGGTTTCTGAATTTCACGGAAAAGAAATCCACAGGTAGAGATGCTGTGTTTTACAGGAAATGAAATTATTTCAACGCGTTTGTCCGCATAAATTTGCTGAGGTTTTTTGAAATTTAAAGGATGAAAAATAAGTTTTAAATTCATTTCTCCCTTGATAAAATCGAGTTGGGGCTGAATCAGATTTTTCAGTTCTGATGGTGAATAAATATGAATTTCCGATTTTATTCCAAGCAAATTCATGGTTGAAATCAATCCTATTAATCCGTAGTAATGATCGCCATGTAAATGTGAAATAAAAATGTGTTTTATCTTGCCAAAACCAATTTTAGTGCGTCTGAGCTGAATTTGTGTTCCTTCGCCGCAATCGATTAAAAAAAACCGCCCAAGTATGTTTAATACCTGGGCGGTTGGATATCTGTCTGATGTAGGTAAAGCTGAATTACTTCCAAGTATGGTCAGTTCAAAGGGCATCTTTTATTTAAGATTTTCCTTTTTATCGAGTAAAATTTTCGCTTCCTCCGCCGTATTTGTAATCAGCAAAATGGTGTCGAGCATCGAAATTTTTACGAGATTTTCCACGTCGGGCTGTAACCCGCACAATATAAAGGTTCCGATTGCATCTTCGCATAAGCGGTTGGCAACCAACACAGAACGTAAACCCGATGAATCGCAATAATTACAATTGCTTAAATCAAGAATAATATTCTTTTCTCCTTTATTATTGATAACAACAAGTTCCGATTTTAAATCGGGTGCATTGTACGTATCCAGCCTTTCGGAATTTACCTTAACCAAGGTATGATTTCCATTCTTTACAATCTCGAATGCCATGCCTCAATTTACAAAATTCTGATTAAAACAATCAAAATTTATTTAACTTTTTTTCTCTTTTTCTTCCATTTGAGTTTTCAACGCTGCTAATTCGCTGATATCGCCCAAAGTGGTCTTTTCGATATTCAAAGTTTCAGTAACTGTTTTTTCAGCTTTTTTGGCACGTGCCTGCGATTTGCGTTTTGCATTATCCTCTGCACGTTTTTCATCTTCAGCAATTCTTGAATGCGAAACAATGATACGTTTAGCTGATTTATTGAATTCAATTACCTTGAAATCGAGTTTTTCATCCTGTTTTACAGAAGTGCCATCTTCTTTTACGAGGTGACGTGGAGTGGCAAAACCTTCAACACCATAAGGAAGAGCAATTACTGCACCTTTGTCCATCAATTCAACCACTGTACCTTCGTGAATTGAGTCGGGTGTAAAAATGGTTTCAAAAACATCCCACGGATTTTCTTCTAATTGTTTGTGGCCAAGACTTAAACGACGGTTTTCCTTGTCGATGTCAAGCACAACTACCTGAATTTCTTCACCAATTGCGGTAAATTCCGACGGATGTTTGATTTTTTTGGTCCAGCTGAGGTCCGAAATATGTATCAAACCGTCAACACCTTCTGCAATTTCAACAAAAACACCAAAGTTGGTAAAATTGCGAACAGTTGCTTTATGTTTGGTGCCAACGCCAAACGTGGTTTCAATGTTTTCCCACGGATCGGATTTAAGTTGTTTAATACCAAGCGACATTTTACGTTCGTCGCGGTCGAGTGTCAAAATTGAAGCTTCCACTTCGTCGCCAACTTTAAGGAAGTCCTGGGCGCTGCGCAAGTGCTGGCTCCAGCTCATTTCTGAAACGTGTATTAAACCTTCAACACCAGTAGCGATTTCAACAAATGCACCATAATCGGCAATTACAACCACTTTCCCTTTTACCTTGTCGCCAACTTTGAGTTTTTCATCGAGGTTATCCCACGGGTGTGGAGTTAATTGTTTCAAACCAAGAGCGATACGTTTTTTGTCATCATCAAAATCAAGAATAACAACGTTCAGTTTCTGGTCTAATTCCACAATTTCGCTCGGGTGAGAAATTCTTCCCCACGAAAGGTCGGTAATATGAATCAAACCGTCAACACCGCCAAGATCCATGAATACTCCGTAAGAAGTGATGTTTTTAACAGTTCCTTCCAGAACCTGTCCTTTTTCAAGTTTGCCGATAATATCTTTCTTCTGCTGTTCAAGTTCGGCTTCGATTAACGCTTTGTGCGAAACAACCACGTTGCGGTATTCGTTGTTGATTTTAACAACTTTGAATTCCATGGTCTTGCCAACAAATACATCGTAATCGCGGATTGGTTTAACATCGATTTGTGAACCCGGAAGGAATGCTTCAATTCCGAAAACATCCACAATCATACCGCCTTTTGTGCGGCATTTAATATAACCCTTAATGATTTCATCCTGCTCAAGCGCTTCGTTAACGCGGTCCCACGAACGGGTCGAACGGGCCTGTTTGTGCGAAAGGATCATCTGACCCTTTTTATCTTCAAGACTTTCGATATATACATCTACTTTGTCTCCTATTTTCAAATCAGGATTGTAGCGGAACTCGTTTACATTGACAATTCCGTCGGATTTGTAACCGATATCTACCACTACTTCACGTTTATTCATCGAAATTACTGTTCCGGTCAAAACTTCTTTTTCCGAAACCGTATTCAATGTGTCATTGTACAAATTTGCCAGCTTATCCCTTTCTTTTTCGGAATATGCATCAAGTCCCACTTCAAGACTGGCCCAATCAAATTCTTCAGGTTCTGCTGATGTTTCTTTAGATTTTTCCTGAAATTTTGGTTTTTTACCTGTTGCTTCCTCAATTTTTTCTTCGGCAACAACTTCTTCTGCAATTTCTTCAGCTATTTCCACTGATTCAACTGCTTCTGCGGCGTCAGCATTTTCAATTTCTGCTTCAGCCATTACTTCTTCTTCTGCAATTTCTGCAACTTCTTCGGATACTGTTTCAGTAACCTGGTTTACTTCATGTTCCGAAGATTCAAAACCTTCGGTTTCAAGGATTTCTTTTTTCTTTTCTGTCATGTAATTCAAATTAAATTAATGAGTTAGACATTATATTTATATAAAACGCGCGCAAAAGTATAACTTAATTCATTTATTTCAAAAGTTTTAGAGATTTATTTCTGGCAGGTTGCCATTAATTAACAAGTGCTCCGCGATTAAGCAAATTATTTGACAAAACCCCGGATATCCAAAATATCTCTGAACTGTAATATTCCCGCGATATTAAAATTTTAAATTTCGCGAAACGTTGATACTTTTGTTAAATTTACGCACTGTGAAAAAGTCAAAAGAAGATATTGCTTTTTGTAGTATTTACATTTAAAACCTATTTTAACCTTAAAATGAGAAAAATGAAAGGAATAATTCTTGCAGGAGGTTCAGGAACAAGGCTTTATCCGATCACGAGGTCGGTTTCAAAACAAATTCTGCCTGTTTACGATAAACCAATGATTTATTACCCTCTGTCGGTCTTGATGTTGGCAGGAATAAGAGACATTCTGGTTATTTCGACTCCGACTGATATCGGTTTGTATGAGAATTTGTTGGGAAATGGAAAACAGCTTGGAATTTCTGTTTCATATAAAATTCAACCGTCACCCGACGGACTGGCACAGGCTTTTATTTTGGGAGAAGAGTTTATTGGTGATGACAATGTCTGTTTAATTTTGGGTGATAATATTTTTTATGGATACAGTTTCAGGAAAATTCTTGAAGAGGCTGCTGAATTAAAAGACGGTTCAATAGTTTTTGGATATTACGTAAACGATCCGGAAAGATACGGAGTCGTTGAATTTGACCAGTCGGGTAAAGCAATCAGTATTGAGGAAAAACCGGAAAAGCCAAAGTCGAATTATGCAGTTACAGGCTTGTATTTTTATTCAAACGATGTTGTTGCGAAATCAAAAAGTCTGAAACCGTCAAAACGGGGAGAGTTGGAAATTACCGATTTAAACCGACTGTATTTAAACGAAAGCAGACTGAATGTAAAACTGCTTGGCCGTGGATTTGCCTGGCTCGATACCGGGACACACGACAGTTTGTTGCAGGCATCAAATTTTATTGCAACCATCGAACAGAGGCAAGGTTTGAAAGTTTCTTGTATTGAAGAGATAGCTTTTAAGAAGGGATTTATAAACAAGGAGCAATTACTCGAACTTGCAAAGCCACTCAGCAAAAATCAGTACGGCGAATATTTAAAAAACCTTGCTGAAAAACAATTCTTTTCATTTTAAACTGAAATAATGAATATTATAGAAACTCCGTTGCCAGGATTATTGATAGTAGAACCACGGGTTATTGAAGACGAAAGAGGATATTTTTTTGAAACTTACAGCTTTCTGAAATACAATAAATCCGGAATAGATTCAGATTTTGTACAGGATAATGAATCAAAATCATCCCGTGGTGTGATACGTGGATTGCATTACCAGCTTGAGCCGTTTGCTCAGGCAAAACTGGTTAGAGTTGTGCAGGGAACCGTTTATGATATTGCGGTTGATCTTAGAAAAGGATCGCCAACGTTTGGGCAGTGGTTTGGTTTGGAACTTGACGATAAAAATAAAAAGCAGCTTTTTATTCCGCGTGGCTTTGCACATGGTTTTTCTGTATTGAGCGAAACGGCGGTGTTTAGTTATAAATGCGACAATTATTATAACAGGGATGTAGAAAGAGGCATAAATTTGTTTGATCAGAAACTTGCAATCGATTGGCAATTAAAACCTTCGGAATGGAAAGTTTCTGAAAAAGACAGACTGGCGCCAACATTTGATGAAGCAGAAATGAATTTTATTTTTCAGAAATAAATGAAGATACTCGTTACCGGGGCATACGGACAGCTTGGGAATGAAATAAAAAATCTTTCCACAAAATTTCCTTCATGGAATTTTTTGTTTACCGATGTTGATGCACTGGACATTACTGATGAAAAAAGCGTTGAAAAATACCTGCATCAAAACCTGCCTGATTTTGTGGTCAATTGTGCCGCCTACACAGCGGTTGATAAAGCCGAGTCAGATCGCGAAAATGCAACAAAGATAAATGCAATTGCACCAAAAATTCTGGCTAAATGTGTAAATATCACCGGAGCAAAATTTATCCATATCTCAACCGATTATGTTTTTGATGGTGAAGGTTTTAGACCGTATTCTGAAGAAGACATTGTAAATCCGGAAAGTGTTTACGGAGAAACAAAGCTGGCAGGCGAGCGATTCTGTTTTGAAGAGAACCCTGAAACGATTGTAATCAGAACATCGTGGTTGTATTCCACTTTCGGAAATAATTTTGTAAAAACAATGCTTCGCCTCGGGAAAGAACGGGGAAATTTAAATGTTGTATTCGATCAGGTTGGGACTCCGACTTACGCAGCCGATCTGGCCGCAGCGATATTGGAGATTATTTCAGTAACTGAAAAAAAACCGGGAAAATTTATTCCAGGGATTTACCATTATTCAAATGAGGGAGTGGCAAGCTGGTATGATTTTTCAAAAGCGATCTTTGAAATCTCAGGAATGAAATGCAATGTTAATCCGGTTCTTTCAATCCAATTTCCAACTCCTGCTAAACGACCGAATTATAGTGTTTTAGATAAATCAAAAATTAAAAATACATTTGGCATATCTATTCCTTACTGGAAAGATAGTCTGAAAATCTGTATTAAAAGATTAAATCACGAAGGTTGAAAACCTTAATTTTTAATAAATTGTACTGAAATTTAGGTCATGAATTTTATTAAAAATCAGTAAAACCGATAAAAATGGAAAATGAAGAACTAATACAGGAAGTGCGGGCCAAAGCGAAAGAATGGCTCTCAGAAATGTATGATGAACAAACCAGGAAAGAAGTACAAAAACTGCTGGATAATGAAGATCCTTCGGAATTAATAGATTCTTTTTACAAAAACCTTGAATTTGGAACCGGCGGATTGCGCGGAATCATGGGTGTGGGAACAAACCGGATGAATATTTACACCGCTGGTGCCGCAACACAGGGTTTAAGTAATTATCTGAAAAAGAATTTTGCCGGTTTGAAACAGATAAAAGTTGCAATTGGTCACGATTGCCGGAATAACAGCCGTCTTTTTGCAGAAAGCAGCGCAAAAATTTTTGCTGCAAACGGGATCAAAGCATACTTGTTCGAAGATCTCCGGCCAACTCCCGAACTTTCGTTTGCCATTCGCGAACTGGGCTGCCAGAGCGGAATTATCCTCACAGCTTCTCACAATCCAAAGGAATACAACGGATACAAAGCATATTGGGATGATGGATCGCAGATTGTAGCCCCGCACGATGAAAACATCGTTAACGAAGTTCTGAAAATCAAGGTAGAGGATATAAAATTTGATGGTCCTTCTGATTTGGTTGAAATAATGGGGGATGAAATGGACCGGAAATTCCTCGATAAAGTTAAAACCGTTTCCATTTCTCCCGATGTTATTGAAAAGCACAAGGACTTAAAAATTGTGTACACCCCGATTCATGGTACAGGGGTGAAACTGATTCCTGCAGCTTTGCGAAAATTTGGTTTTACCAATATTATCAATGTCCCCGAACAGGATGTGGTTAGCGGGAACTTTCCGACTGTAATATCTCCCAATCCTGAAGAGGAAGCTGCAATGGACATGGCCATTAAAAAAGCTTACGAAGTGAATGCTGATCTGGTAATGGCTTCCGATCCCGATTCGGACAGAATTGGTGTGGTTGTAAAAAATGACAAAGGAAAATACATCATTGTAAATGGCAATCAGACTGCTCTCCTTTTCATCTATTATATAATTACGAAGATGAAAGAAGCAGGCACGCTGAAAGGGAACGAGTATGTTGTTAAAACCATTGTAACCACCGAACTTATTGCAGCGATTGCCAGAAGAAATAATATCGAATATTTCGATGTGTTCACCGGTTTTAAATTTATTGCTGAAATAATCCGCGAACTTGAAGGAAAGAAAAAATACATCGGGGGTGGTGAAGAAAGTTTTGGATTTATGCCTGCCGATTTTGTGCGCGATAAAGATGCAGTCTCTTCCTGTGCTTTGATGGCCGAAATTGCCGCCTGGGCAATCGATCAGGGCAAAACATTGTACGAACTTCTTCAGGATATTTATCTTGAATACGGATTTTCAAAAGAGAAAATGAAATATATTGTCAGAAAAGGAAAATCGGGCGCTGAAGAAATTGAGCAAATCATGACACGGTTTAGGAATGATCCTCCAAAGATGTTAGGTGGTTCACCGATGGAATGGGTAAAAGATTATTCAACCTTGGTGGCAAAAAATCTGATTACAGGTGAAGAGAAGAAAATCGACCAGAAAATAACTTCAAACGTTTTGCAGTTTTTTACCTTGGATGGAACAAAAATCTCAGTCCGCCCATCAGGAACAGAACCCAAAATTAAATTTTATTTCGAAGTTGCCGGCAAACTGAATACACGCACGGAGTATGACGAAGCTGAAAAAAAGGCTGAAGAAAAAATAGAGGCTGTTATGGATGAACTCGGACTTTAAAAATCAAATATAAATCAATTAAAACCTTTTAAAAATGAGTAAAATGAAAATTCAAATTTCGACATTTTTGCTTTTAGTTTCGGCATCAGTCATATTTGCCCAGGAACCGATGAAAATGAAACCTGAAATGACTGAAATCTGGGATCCTGAAATTCGTGTTGTAACCCCCGGTGAAACTCCGTCGCAGGCGCCATCGGATGCAATTGTTTTGTTTGATGGAACGAATCTTGATTCGGAATGGACTAACGCTCAGGGAGAAAAGCCTGAATGGATTGTTGCAGACGGTTGTGTAACTGTAAAAAAAGGTACAGGTACCATTAAAACAAAACGTGTTTTTAATGATTTTCAACTTCATATCGAATGGCGCACCCCTGCAGAAGTTGTGGGTGAAAGTCAGGGACGCGGAAACAGCGGAATATTTCTACAGGGATTATATGAATTACAGGTTTTGGATAATTATAACAACCGTACTTACAGAAATGGTCAGGCTGGCAGCTTTTACAAGCAATATCCGCCACAGGTGAATGTATGTAAAGCGCCGGGTGTATGGCAAACTTACGATGTTATTTATACAGCCCCAAGATTCAATGCTGACGGGACTTACTTCACCCCTCCGACAGTGACGGTATTGCAAAATGGAGTTTTGGTACAGAATAATGCAAAATTACGTGGTCCGACAGAATATATTGGTATTCCAGAGTATTTTGTTAAACCGCATGGACCGGGCAGCCTCGAATTGCAGGATCATGGTAATCCGGTCAGTTACAGGAATATCTGGATTCGTGAACTTTAAGCGAACTCAACAAAAATAAAAAAAGCCTGAAGTTTTCTTCGGGCTTTTTTGTTCGATTTCTGAATTAAATAAATCGGAAACTAATAATAGGCATATTAGTTTACTGATATTTTTATTTCAGTTTTTCCTTAAATATTTTTCTGAATTTTTCAATTTTTGGAACAATAACATATTGACAATAAGGCTGATTTGGATTATTCGCGAAATAATTGACATGGTAATCCTCGGCAGGATAAAATTCAGTAAACGGTTTTAATTCGGTGACAATCGGCTTATCATAAACCTTTTCCTTTTTAAATAATTCCAAAACTTTCTGCGCAGTTTCCTTTTGTTTTTCAGAATGATAAAAAATAACTGAACGGTATTGCGTTCCTACATCATTTCCCTGACGATTGAGCGTAGTAGGATCGTGTGTGGCAAAAAATACTTCAAGTATTTCTGAAAAACTTACAATTTCCGGATCGAAAGTAACCTGTACAACTTCGGCATGACCGGTGTTTCCTGTGCAAACTTCCCTGTACGATGGATTTTTTACATGTCCGCCGCTGTACCCCGGTTTTACATCGGTAACACCTTTTAATTCCCTGTAAACCGCCTCGGTACACCAAAAGCATCCTCCTCCCAGCGTGGCTTTTTCCAATTCTTTTGCCATAATTTCAAATGAAAACAGAAGTAATATGAATATAAAAAGATTCTTTTTCATTGGTTGTCATTTATTTTATCAGCAGCTATTGGTTTATTTTTTAACAGTAATCTTGAAAAATATCTTTTTCAAATTCAGGAAAGAACCTGAACTTATAAAAAAATCCGACAATTAGAAACAGAATATTGTTAACAAGCAGTATCACAATAATATATTTAGCAATCGGTATCTGAAAGCTGCTTTGTAAGTTCCAGCGATATTTTAATCTTTCGGACGCCAGATCATACAATTATGGCTTAATAACAAAAAAGCGAAAAATATGTTTTGGTGAACTGCATCTGTTCACCCGGTAACCGGCGATTTATTCAGTTAAATTCAAAAAGTTTTGTTGAAAGTAAAGAGTTTTTCCTGTTTAAACGGTATTTCGGAATAAATTAAAATTCAGTAGCTTCGTAAAATAAATGACAGGTGGTCGGAGCGGAATTCTGATAGTTAAATGATATTATGAAAAGTCTGATATTCAATAAAATCATTTTCGGGATTGATTGTTAAACTAGGGATAAACTTTTAAAACTAAATATTATGTTGAAAAAAATTGGTTACTGGACTTTGTTTATCGTGATTATTCTTGTTATCGTATTTGTTTATTTCAAATACGGGTTTACTTACAGCAAAGGTTACCGATCAGGATTATTACAGAAATTTTCTGAAAAAGGGGTGATTTTTAAGACCTACGAAGGTGAATTGATTTTAAGCAGCGTCGAATCAAACAGCAATGTTGCAATTGCTTCCGAAAAATTCCTTTTTTCGGTTGATGATAAAGAGGTGGCCACGAAAATGGAACAAAACCAGGGAAAACGTGTTGTTTTGCATTACCGGCAAAAAAATGGCACTTTGCCATGGAGGGGAGAAAGCTCTTATATTGTTGATAGTATTCGCGTTGAAGATGTGGCCGGAGGCACCCACAATCCTAACTGACAGATATTTCCTCATTAAATTTACTTTTGCTTATTAATTGTCTTTTGATTGATCTGTAAATCAACTTCAAACTTCAGTTTGAAGCAGATTTATTATTTAAAAAGATAAAAAACCTTAAAATCATTCAGTTTATTTTGAATTTTAAAATACTGACCTCATCTTTAAAAATAAAACGATATGATAAAAAATGATTCGCGTACCAAAATTGTTGCAACACTCGGACCTGCATCTTCATCAAAAGAAGTACTTGGCAAACTGATTCAGGAAGGTGTTGATGTTTTCAGACTGAATTTCTCGCATTCCAAACAGGAAGAACATCTGAAACTGATCCAGCTGATCAGGGAATTGAATAAGGAATTAAATGCAAATGTTGCAATTCTTGCCGATTTGCAAGGACCAAAACTCAGGGTTGGCGAAATCGAAAATAATCATATCGAATTGAATGAAGGTGAAATCATCACTTTTGTAACTACCAAATGTATTGGCACAAAAGATGCCATTTACATGAGCTACCAGGAATTTCCGCGTGATGTGAATACCGGTGAGGCTATTCTGATCGACGATGGTAAAATAAAACTCGAAGTGGTAGAAACCAATAAAAAAGATACAGTTAAGGCAAAGGTAATTTACGGCGGACCGCTTTCTTCGAAAAAGGGGGTAAATCTGCCCAATACAAAAGTTTCTTTGCCCAGTCTGACCGAAGAAGACATATCGAATGCCGGTTTTGCACTCGATAACAATGTTGACTGGATTGCGCTTTCATTTGTCAGGAAAGCTTCAGATATTCTTGATTTAAAAGAGTTGATTTCTTTAAAAAATAAGAGTGCCGGAGTGGTGGCAAAAATTGAAAAACCAGAGGCGCTGGAAGAAATTGACGAAATAATTAAAGTCACTGATGCTGTTATGGTTGCACGTGGCGATCTGGGTGTTGAAGTTTCATTCGACAAGGTGCCGCTGATACAGAAAGTGATTGTTGATAAATGTATCGCACAGGCAAAACCTGTGATTATTGCCACACAAATGATGGAAAGCATGATCACCAGTCCGACTCCCACACGTGCTGAGGCCAACGATGTTGCCAACGCTGTTCTCGATGGTGCGGATGCGTTGATGCTGAGCGGTGAAACATCGGTGGGAAAATATCCCGTGGAAACGATTCTGAGTATGCAAAAAATAATTACGGCAACAGAAACCCAAGGGAAATTATTAAACAGAAAGCATTTTGTTGAAGACAAATCGGGTGAATTTTATTCTGATTCTGTTTGTTATGGTGCAACTTTGCTTGTAAAACATTCAAAGTCGAAAGCAATTGTGGCCTTCACTAATTTTGGATACACCGCATACAAACTGGCAAGTTACCGTCCCGATACAGAAGTTTTTGTTTTTACAAATAATCCATCTACTTTAAATAAATTGTCGCTGGTTTGGGGAATCAGGGCATTTTTGGTCAGAACTTTTGACGATCCGGCCGAGGCATTTAATGAATCTGTAAAAATTCTGCGTGAAAATGAGTTATTAAAAGAAGGTGATTCTGTAATCCACATCGGAACAATTCCAATTCATTCAAAGGGTAAAGCAAATATGATTAAGATTACACAACTGTAGTTTTACCCAAACAGGCGAATTGCGTTTGAGGCGGTGATTGTATCGCCATGAAACGTCACGATTGAAATTACTGGCAAAGAAAAATAAGAAGAAAGCCGCTGAAATTCTTAATCCCATCGAAAAGATTCAGTACAAATGTAAAAACAGCAATTGTAAAATGAATTTCAGGAATGTCCTTTTACCACAATCATCATAATTTTCAGGTTTAACCTGAAGAAATTAAATAATTGCACAAAGAAATTTGTGCGCCACCTTTTAGTCCATTTGGTTGGGATTGGTGGATAAAACTCGTCTTTATTTACCCTGTAAACCTTATTTTCCATGTTATTTATGTTTCATAATGAATTTGAAAATGCTTAAAACATCGAATAGATTAAAAAACAAAAAGTATTGGTTCTTAATTTATTTTCTTAATTCTTTAGTCTCTCCTCGTGGAAGCTGGGAAACCTTTATTCCGGCAGTAACCACCAGAATGGATATCCTTTGGCCTTGTGCAAAAACATGTAGTGCAGGAAAAGTTTGATCCAGTGGCCTGCAAGTCCTATTTCGCCAACAGTTGAGTTGATGTTTCTGCCCCATTCCGGGTATTTTTCCCAGTCGGGTACAATAGGCGATACAGTCATGGTTGCACCCAATCCTTTTGTCATACTGAAACCGGCCGAAACAATGCAGGCAGCTCCCATCCGACCCATGCTGGCTGTATGTTTGTGAACCGTCTTCCCCGATTTGACAGATTCAGCAATATTTTGGGCAATGATCTTCCCGATAACCCCTGATGGCATTCCTGTGCGCGGTGGTGCAGGCGATATCAAAGTTCCGTTTTTGCTTTTCATTGGTTTCGAAATCGGGTGGGGCGGGGCAAAAGCAATTCCTGCAGCGTAAATATTATTGTAAGCCGGACTCTGGTAGGTTTGTGGCCAGTCTTTTATGCTCCATTCTTCAAATGGTTTTGGCGAATAATCAGCATCCACTTTCATAAATTTGTTTGGGGCAAAAAGTGTTGAAGTAATGTCAACACCCGATTTGTTAAAAGCTTTTATATCTTGTCCCGTGAAAGGTGGAATCAACATGGCGAAATCAAATTCTGCCGTGTGTATTTCACCGTCAAGTGTTTCATAATGGGCAACTCCCGGTTCCACCTTCATCACACCTGCCTGTTTAATCCATTTGATGTTGTTTTCGGCAAAAACCGATTCGGTAAAAACTTTAGTGGAAGTAACGTAACCACCACGTCTCACAAAAGCGCCTCCCATTCCGAAATCACCTACCTCATATTCATTCGAAATCCATGTAATATCAGCAAGGTGCGAAAGTTTGAGTTGTTTCAGTTCAAAGGCAATGTTCAGTGTATATTCAAATGCTGCGCCCTGGCAAGTGGCTGTTGGATGACCTGTGCCAATGAGAAACCGCTGTTTCTCTCCTTTTTCCATCCGTTCAATACATTTCTGCAGTTCTTCCCAAGCATGTGAAGCATGATCGTAAGAGCAAACCGAAACAGTGTTTTTACCAGGTCCCAGTCCTTCTGTTGCCTCGAAGTTCAGTTTTGGTCCCGTGGCATTTACAAGGTAATCGTAGGTTACTCGTTCTGTTTCACCCTTATTGTCATCTGCCGTGTAAATAATTTCCACAAAACCTTTGTCCGAAGAGGAATCACCTTCTGGATAAATGGCAGTTACCTTTGCCTGTTTGAAAATAATCCCCCAGCGCTTGTAAACTTTTTCAAGTTTAAAACGAACCTGGTCAACTGTCATACGACCAACCCCAACCCAGATATTCGAAGGAATCCACTGGAAATAAGGGCTTGGTGAAACCACCACCACATCGTGTTTCTTCCCCAGCTTTTTCTTTAGGAAAGCAGCAGCAGTATGACCCGAAATACCCGCACCTAAAACAATAACTTTCATGTTGTTTTGATTTGATTGATTACGAGTTTAATTTAAGTAAAATTAAGTAATTGACAATCATATTATTCTTCAAATAATTTAAGAATATCTTGCTGTTTTTAACAGAATATTGGTTTATCGGAGGAACTCTGTACAGGCTGTAAATACATTTGGTAAAAAACCATTGAGAACAGTCAGATTTTGCTTCTTGTCGAGTCAGAAATTAGAACTGAAACAGAATACAGTTATCCTTCCTGTCCAACAGAGTTCCGTTTAAAAGCGCAGAAATATTTTCAGAAGCTGCAGAAATGAAAATGGTTACATGTTGAATTCTCTTTCAATAATGTGAAATTTGTATTTTTGTGAGATGAATTAAACTGGGCCACTGTAGAATAACAGAAATGCATTATTCAGATTTACAATAAGAATGAAAAATGGAGAGGTGAATAATCCGGACAAGCAATAAAAAACAAATATCGGATGTCAGAATTCAGCAATCATAAAAAATTAAGGGTAAGGCAGTTGATTGAACTGTTTCACGGAATATTAAAGGGTGAAAACCTTTCTCAACTGGTCAGCGAAAACAGGAAAATTATTGAGTTGTGTGTGCCGTCGGATGTAATTACGGTTGTTGACAGGCTGGTTCAGGAGAAAATAGCGATGGACGAACTAAAACGCGGAATCAATAAACTGCTGAACCTGCTTTACAAAACAATCTCTGAATATTCGTATTATCCGCCCAAAAAGGATAGTTACCTGGGTTGCATGATTGAAAACAACCGCATTTTGGATGAAAAATTGCAGCAAATCAAGCCGCTCATCCGGAAAATCAATAAGAATCCTGAAAATCTTGAAATCCGGTCTGAACTGAAAGAACATTTTGGCCGTATTGAACGATTCCTGAATTATTATCAGATCAAGGAAAACATTTTGTTCCCGGTGATTGAAAAATATGTAACTGAATTCCGCTGTCTTTCGGTGATGTGGTCGTTTCACGACGATATCAAACGCAATTTGAAAGTGGTGCAGGAGATGCTGTCAGGAAATGAATTCGACCTTGCAGGATTTAACCGGCTTTCTGGCGATTTATTCTTTAACATGTATGCAATTAAGTTCAGGGAAGAACGGATTCTGTTCCCTTTGATTCAGGAGGTTGTACCTGAAAAAGAGCTGAATGCATTGTTTGCAGAAAGCATTGAAACCGGATTCCCTTTTTACCAGCCTGAGATTGATCAGGACTTTGAAACTCTTTTAAAACCGGAAGAAAATAAGGTTGATCTTTTAACAGGAAAATTAACTGTGGAACAGGTCAGGCTACTTTTTAACCAACTTCCGGTTGACATTACTTATGTTGACGAAAACGACAAAGTGGTTTATTTTTCGTCGCCGGAAAAAAGAATTTTCACTCGTACAAAGGCAATCATCGGACGCGATGTACACAATTGTCATCCGCCCGAAAGTGTTCATATTGTGGAAAAGATTGTCAAAGCATTCAGAAATGGGAAAAAAGATGTGGCAAGTTTCTGGATAAACATGAAAGGACAAAAACTCCTGATTCAATATTTTGCAATCCACGATGAAAACGGAAATTACAAAGGCGTGGTGGAAGTTTCGCAGGAAATCACTGAAATCCAGAATTTAAAGGGTGAAAAAAGACTGCTCGACTGGGAAGAGTGATCATTTTTGCTAAAGTTGGATTTTAACCGGTACAGATTTATTCTGAATAATCAGCGGGATGGAATTAGTCTGCTGAGGATTATTTTATCACTTTCACTGAATTTTCGCGTCAGGCTTTGAATGCTTTCTTCGGTTACCAGTTTTTCGATGGCATTGCGGATCGGTGCGTAACTGAAATGAAGCGGGCACGGATTATTCTCGTCGCAATGCTTTAACCCGAACCCACAACCACTGAAAAGAGAATCGCCTTCGATCGAAACAATCAGTTTTTTTAAAGTCACTTCGGGTTTTGTGCTGTCAAAAAAGAAACCGCCATTGATACCTTTCATCGATTCAACAAATCCCTGTTTCACCAGGCGTTGAAGGATTTTAGCCGTAAACGACTGCGGAGTTTCAATTTCCGAAGCAATTTCGGCAATTCCGGGCCTGCGGTTTTTGTGGTTCTGAAACTGGATGTACACCAGGGCCCTCAAAGCATATTCTGTTTCCTTTTTAAACACGTCGGAATTGATTTTTTAATATGGAACAAAAATAATAAAAAATTTTGAAATTACAAAGAGACCTTTTAGTCCTTTAATAAAATATTTTTATATCTTTGTCCCGGAAATCAATATTAAAAGTCGGAATAATGGAACAAATTCAATCAGTACATCAGACAGTTGGCGATATTGTGGCCGCCGATTTCAGAACATCATCGGTATTTAAAAAAGCAGGCATCGACTTCTGTTGTGGCGGAAGGCAATCATTAACTGATGCTTGCAGTGAAAAGGGAATTGATATTCTTCAGCTTGAAAATGAATTAAAAACTGTAACTGCCGAACCAGTAAACGAATTTATGAATTTTAAAAACTGGGATCCGTTTTTTTTAAGCGAATACATTGTAAATACACATCATAAATTTGTGTGGAAAAATTTACCTGAACTGGTTTTTTATACCCGGAAAATTGCGGACGTTCACAGTGGGCATCATCCTGAATTGAAAGAAGTTGCTGATTTATTCGGAAAAATAAATAATGAACTGCTTCAACATCTGAAAAATGAAGAAGAAGTGTTGTTTCCGGCAATAAAAGAGGTTGTCGGCACAAATTCAGAAAAAGCCAAGCAAATCATCATTTCTGAAATAACACGCATGTTAGGCGAACATGAATTTGCCGGCGGTGCAATGGACGATATCAATAAAATCACAAATGGATATCTGGTTCCTGAAGATGGTTGCAATACTTACCGCGTTGCATTTAAAATGCTTGAACAGTTCGAAGATGATCTGCACACACATGTGCATCTCGAAAATAACATCCTTTTCCCAAAAGCACTGAAACTTGCTAGCTAATTAATAATCATAAAAATAAAGAAAATGAATGCAAAAAAATTGTGGTTTGGATTTGTTGCCGTGATGGTAATTTCTTTTTCAGTGCTGCTTTATTTTGGAAGTGAAATTTACAGACAGGCGCCACCTGTGCCGGAGAAAGTTGTAACGGAAAATGGCCGCGTTCTTTTTACGGGTCAGAATATTAAGGATGGTCAGAATGTCTGGCAGTCAATGGGTGGTCAGGAAATTGGTACTGTCTGGGGGCACGGGGCTTACCAGGCTCCCGACTGGAGTGCCGACTGGCTGCACAAAGAAGCGGTTTTCATGCTCGATAAATTTTCCATGCAAAAAGAAGGGATTCCATATTCTCAGTTAAGCGAGGAAAAGCAGGCTTCGCTGAAAGTTGTACTTCAGAAGGAATTACGAAAAAACTCTTACAACGAACAAACAAAAACCTTAACAGTTTCAGATTTAAGGGCCGAAGCCATTGCAAGCAACAGTAAATTTTATGGCGGACTTTTTACCAACGATCCGGCGCTTGCAAAACTGCGCGATGCATACAGCATTCCCGAAAATTCGCTCAAAACACAGGAACGGGTTGATCTTTTAAACTCATTTTTCTTTTGGATTTCGTGGGCATGTGTAACCGAAAGGCCCGGACAGAAAATCACTTACACCAACAACTGGCCTTCAGAACAGCTGGTTGGTAATCATCCGACGGGAGCTTTGCATTTGTGGACAGGTTTCAGCGTAATTATTTTACTTGCCGGAATTGGTCTGATGGTTTTATATTATGCCCGCAGAAAGAACGAAGACACAGAAGTGCCGAAAATTTTTCCTTTAAGAAACGAAATTCAGACACCTTCGCAAAAAGCAACGGTAAAATATTTCTGGATAGTGTCGGCATTACTGCTTGTTCAGGTAATCATGGGAGTTATCACAGCTCATTACGGTGTTGAAGGTCAGGCATTTTACGGATTGCCGCTTTCCGAATGGCTGCCTTATTCAGTTTCGCGGACCTGGCACATTCAAATTGCAATTTTCTGGATCGCCACTTCGTGGCTTGCCACCGGATTGTATTACGCTCCGGCAATTTCAGGTGTTGAACCAAAGTTTCAAAAACTTGGTGTGAACTTTCTATTCCTTGCACTTCTGGTAATTGTGGTTGGTTCGCTGGCTGGTCAGTGGATGGGTGTGATGCAGAAGATGGGATTGGTTCAGAATTTCTGGTTTGGTCACCAGGGTTACGAATATGTCGATCTGGGTCGTTTCTGGCAATTATTCCTGTTTGTCGGATTGATCATCTGGCTGCTTTTGATGGGTCGCGCTATTTACCCGGCTTTGAAACAAAAATCGGAAAGCCGCAATCTGCTTGTGCTTTTCCTGATTTCAACCGTTGCCATTGCTGCTTTTTATGGAGCCGGTTTAATGTGGGGCCGCCAGACCAATCTCGCGGTTGCCGAATACTGGCGCTGGTGGGTGGTACACCTCTGGGTGGAAGGATTTTTCGAAGTTTTTGCAGCTGTTGTGGTTGCATTCCTTTTTGTGAGATTGCAGATAATTAAAGCTGCTTCGGCAACTACAGCCGTTTTGTTTTCAACCATTGTATTTTTATCGGGTGGAATTCTCGGAACTTTTCATCACCTGTATTTTACCGGAACACCAACTGCGGTTATGGCGCTGGGTGCAACATTCAGCGCGCTTGAAGTTGTGCCTCTCGTTTTAATGGGATTCGAAGCTTTTGATAATTTGCGGGTCAGCAGAAGTTCGGAATGGATAAAAGCTTACAAATGGCCGATTTACAGTTTTATTTCGGTGGCCTTCTGGAACCTGGTGGGAGCAGGCATTTTTGGGTTCCTGATCAATCCGCCCATCGCACTTTATTACATGCAGGGATTGAACACAACTCCTGTGCACGGTCACACAGCGTTATTCGGTGTTTACGGAATGCTTGGAATCGGATTAATGCTTTTTGTTCTGCGCGATATGAATAAAGATGTGGTTTGGAAAGACAAATGGATGAAATTTTCGTTCTGGAGCATCAACATTGGTTTGGCGGCAATGGTACTGATCAGTGTTTTGCCTGTCGGGCTTGCACAAACGGTTGCGAGTGTGCAGGATGGTTTGTGGTATGCGCGGTCGGCCGAATTTCTTCAGCAACCTTATCTTGTAACTTTTAAATGGCTGCGAATGATTGGCGATACCATTTTCGCATTGGGTACCGTGGCTTTGGCCTGGTTTATTTTTGGTCTGAAATTCGGATGGAGCGTAAAGCAGAAAAGTGAATTATAGAGATTTATTGTGATTAATAGAATCTTACCCTGAAAGGGAAATATTATAATAACCCCGGGTAAAACCGGCAACGGTTTTACGCGAGGTAAATAATAAAAGAGAAAAGAGGTGCAATCAGGAAATAAAAAAAAGATGAGAACTGGTGTGCACCGCATTTTAGTAAGAAGTTCAGGGATGATAAAAATTTGAAAATTATACTAATGAGTGAGCATATTGACAATTCAAAATTCAGAAAATCAAAACTTAAGGAGCTGATCTTAAAATTACACCAGGGAGGTTCTCAGGAAACAGTCAGACAGGAATTGCTTGTGAACCTGAGTAACATTCCTTACGGCGAAGTTGTGGAGGTGGAACAGGAACTGATTTCAGAAGGTTTACCCGAAGATGAAGTTCTTCGTCTTTGCGATGCCCACTCGGCGGTTTTGCACGGAACAGTTGATTTGTCGGCAGCAAAACCGGTTCCCGACGGTCACCCGGTGGATATTCTGCTGGAAGAAAACAAGGCTTTGAAACGGATTTCGGACAACACAACTGAAGAACTTCTTTCGATAAAATACAGATACGGTGAGGATTACGAAGACAGTTTCCTGAAAATTCGTTCGGCGTTCAACCTGTTAATGGACGTCGATAAACATTATCAACGCAAGGAATACCTTATTTTCCCTTACCTTGAAAAGGCAGGGATTACCGGACCTCCAAAAGTAATGTGGGGAAAACATAATGAAATAAGAGATTTGCTGAAAGGGAGCATCGAAATACTTCAAACTCCTGATTTGTCGAAAGAAGATCTGTTGGTTTCATCCGAAATTATTTTACTTCCGGCACTGAAAGGAGTTTATGAAATGACTATCAAAGAAGAGGAAATACTCTTCCCGATGCTGATGGATAAGCTTTCCGATGGCGACTGGTATGAAATTCAGAGACAGTCGCTTGAAATTGGTTACTGTTTGTACGACCCGCAAGTGGAATGGAAACCTGAAGGGATCGAACCGGAAAATATCAATGCGGCTCAGAAAGAAGGCGGACACATCCAGTTACCTACTGGTGGTTTTTCTGCCGAAGAATTGATGGCAATTCTGAACACAGTGCCTTTTGATGTCACTTTTGTTGACAGAAACGACAAAGTGAAATATTTTTCGCAGGGCAGCGACCGCATTTTTCAGCGAAACCGCGCCATCCTGAACCGCGATGTTCGTCACTGTCACCCGCCTGCCAGTGCACATATTGTCGATAAAATACTTGAAGATTTCAGAAGCGGCCGCCAGAACAGCGCTCCTTTCTGGATAAATATGAAAGGCAGAATGATTCACATTGAATATTTCGCTTTGCGGAACGAGATCGGCGAATATCTTGGAACTCTTGAAGTTTCACAGGATCTTACCGGTTACCGCGCCCTCGAAGGCGAACAAAGAATATTGTCGTATAAGTAGCTCGGAGTTCCGAGTTTAAAGTTCAAAGTTCATCTGGATACTGGATGCTGGATTCTGGATACTTGATACCCGGAACAGGAAACTCGAAACCCAAAA
>JBBIPU010000013.1:0-4811 GCA_037442685.1 Draconibacterium sp.
GATTTTACCTGGGGAAATGCTTCGTATTTCAATTTAAAAACCGGTGAAAAGATTGATTTTAAAGGAACAGAAATAAAATTGCTACAAATCAGAAATCAATACAATCAGTTGCAGGTTGGTACGGAAATCATCTGGCTGAAAGTAAGCAGGCGAACATTACCGGCAGTGCTGGGAAACCTGAGAATATTCGTGGCTGACAACAGGAATCTGAAAGCGATTGACAGGAATAAGGAAATTCATGGATTGCTGAAAAAAGATGCATTGATTTGCGTTTCATCCGATAGTTTGCCGTTGCTCAATCCCGATGAATATTTTTTCCCGGTTAGTTATTCCGATGGTTTTTTATGGAGCGCCGAGGAGGACAGTTACATGTTTTCGTACATCTTACCGGCAGAGCGAAAAACAAAAGGGAATAACATGAACACGGGAGTGGATTTTGATTTACAGGATGCCCGTGGGACAGAGAAACACTGGATTGTTGCTATTGAAAACAGCAAGGTGATCTGGATTGAAAACAATCCTCAGGATAAAACGGGAAAGGAAGCCTCCGTTTTACTCGAAAGCAGTTCTCAACCCGGAATTTACTACCTGTACCAGCATTTATTCAACAAAAAAATTGAAGTCAGACATGGTCAGAAACTCGAACGCGGCGACATGATCGGCACTGTCTGGGGTGATGAGAACTGGGGACATCTCACTTTTTCGGTGATCAGATCTGATTCTGTTCCCTCATTTTTAAATTCTGATCATAATGTAGTCAATTGCTTTCCGCAAATTTTTGAACTGTATTTTGAACAGTCGGTCGGGTTTTCAAAATACTTTACGAAAGGCAGGATATTTTTCGGGAAGAGCAGGTCGATGAACGGGGATCAGAGAAATCTGAGTGCTTTTGAACAATATTCGGGTAAAGGCTGGATTCTTGGCGACTGGGATATTACCGATAAAGTGGATTGCGCGGTTAAAGGGAATGACGGAAACGCCCGATTATGGAAAATTTTATTCAAAGACTCAAATGCTGAAAGTACAAATCCTGCTGATTTTTATGATTTCGAAATAAATGTTCACAACGGCGTTTACCGGATCAGGGCAAAAATGGGGGATATTTTGCTTCCAACGTGGCAAAAAGTTGTTTTCGAAGGTATTGACGCGGGAATTATTTCAAACGAAAAGGCCGGTTTTAACTGGACTTCCGAAAAGGTGGTAAAAGTAAATGACGGCAAACTGACTGTCAGGATTTTTGTGGATAACACCAATGAAAAACCTGCCGGAATTGGCGAAATCGTTTTTCAGAAAGCTCTTTGATATAGTCAGTTTAGATAGGTTTACATTGAAGATCACAAATTGCCTTTTTATAAATCGCTTCCAATATCATAATTTGGGAAGGATTCTTCATGCCTCCCCTTGGGGAGGATAGGAGGGGCTTTTTATTCCAGCAATTCGTAATCGTGCATTTCTTTCATGAAAGCCACAAAATCGTTTTTACGGTCCGACTCCATCCACTGCATTGCGCTTCGCGGATGTTCGTTTAATGCACCAGTGATCAGGTAAGGAATGTGATAACCCCAGTCGATTTTATCCTGCCATGGTTTTACCTGATGTTGAATAACATCGAGCAACGGTAGCAACCTGTATTTCGGATTTTTCAGGAAAGCAATCAGAATTTCGATGGGGCAGTTTCCTGCACCGCGACCCATCCCGAGTAAAGTTGCATCGAGCATTGTTGCCCCGTGAATAACTGATGTAATTGTGTTCGACATTGCAAGTTGCATGTTGTTATGAGCGTGAATTCCAATTTCTTTACCCGGAAGCGCATCCTTGTATTTTTTAACAAGATATTCAATGCTTTCGCAATAAAGGCTTCCAAAACTGTCAACTACATAAATACAAGGGACTTTCGATTTTGCCAGGTCTTCAAGTGCCATATCCAGATCGGGTTCGTTTACCTTCGAAACCGCCATCAAATTAATGGTGACTTCATATCCTTTATCCATGCAATGTTCGGCTAAAAAAACTGCTTTGTCAACCTGATGCACGTAACAGGCCACCCTGATCATGTCGATAATGCTTTCATTTGCCGGAGGGATGTCGTCAGGCGAAATCCTTCCGATATCTGCCATTGCCGATATTTTTAAGTTGGTATTGTTATCGCCGATTACACGTCGCAGATCCTTTTCATCACAGAATTTCCACGGACCAACCACATCTCTCGAAAAAGCCGATTCGCTGCTTTTGTAGCCAATTTCCATATAATCGATTCCTGCTTCAACGCAGGCTTTATAAACCGCACTTACAAAATCATCGCTGAACTGCCAGTTATTCATCAAACCACCGTCGCGCACGGTGCAATCCATTACTTTTATATCTTTTTTATACATAGCCTTTTATTCTCGTTTTTTTAATAATTCCATTTCATGTTCTATGTTGCTGTTTACAAGCAAAGTGTAAATCTTTTCAAAAGTCAGTGCGTTCAGACCTTTTTCCTGCGCCCACGTTTTTCGCTGAAGAATCACCTGCTCTTTTCTTTCCTGCGCGATGATTGCATCCTTGTCATTTTTAAACCTGACAATTGCCTCGACATATTTATGCCTTTCCGAAAAAAGCGAAATAATATGTTCGTCAATTTTGTCGATCTCGTTTCTTATTTCTTCCAGCGACTGGCAATCTTCCGAAGCTTTTATTCCCTTTAACATCGATATCGGTTTTGATAATTTGTAGTTTTCTGCAAAAATAAATAAAGCTGTTAAAGATTTACAAATTGCCGGTAATATGTAGTTGATTGCTTATAATTTATAATGAATTTTAATAAATTAATTTTGAAATAAAAGAAGGATGATTTCTTCTTGTCAAAATTCAAATTCCATTCCTGTTTTAACCTGAGCAGATTTGAAATTATTGAAAAAGGCAGCCAGAGCAGGCAGTTCGGTGCAGTGTGATGGAAATACCTTTTCAATCCGGCTTTCTTTGAAATATTTTATGGTTTCAGCCAACTGTAAATCTTCTTGTCGTAAATGAAAGCCGCCGATTACAGCATTTATTTTCTCTTTACCGGTTACTTTTTTTGCATGTTCGCAGATGTTACAAATGCCTGAGTGAGAGCATCCTGAAATAACAACAAGTTCGTCGTTCACAATTGCTGCAAGTGCTGAATCATCGGGGACAAAATCATCTGTTCCGTCTTCAAACTGAAAAGATGTTTTCTGGCTTTCAAAATCATTCAGGCGAGGAATTTCGCCAAGGAAATACAGGTTTTCGGTAACCTGAAATGGTTTTTCTGTTTGTGTAAGTTTGAATCTTTTCGTGATTTGTGCTTTTGTAAAACTCAAACCTACAGGTGATTGGTCAGTTTTTCGAAAACGCTTTTCAAACGAGCCCGGATGTGTAATTAAAACCTTGTTTTTAAGATATTTTAAACCATCACCATGGTCCCAGTGACCATGACTGAGAACTACATTTTCAACATCATTGCAGATATCGATTCCTAGAATAGCGGCATTTGTAAGAAAAACATTCGTGTGACCAGTGTCAAACAGAATCTTTTCTCCATCAATTTCAATCAGATACGAAAGTCCGTGTTCGGCAAGAAATTTACCTCCGGCCACATTTTCGGTTAATACGGTAATTTTCAGCGTGTTCATGTATCCAATCGGAACCGGTTATGATGATGATGATGCTGGTGGTGGTGATCATGTTCATGATGATGATCGCAGTCAGCCGGATTAAATTCAAGTGTGCCGCAAATGAAATTCTCAACCAGTTCTTTTGCCGGGAAATCGGGCGATCCCTTAAAAACATTAATATTTTTCTGAGTTAAAATATTTGATGCTCTTTCACCTATTCCACCTGCCAGCACATCAGTTACACCATTGTTTGCCAGCCAAAGAGGCAATGAACCAGGTTCGTGAGGTGGAGGTACAACTTTTTCTTCAGAAATGATCTGTTTACCGTTGGTTTCAAAAATCTCAAAAAATGAACATTGGCCAAAATGATTTTCAAGCATTCCGTTTATATCTGTCGGTACAGCAATTTTTCTTTTCATAGCAATTAATGTAAAGTTAAAATAAGAATTCCCGGAGTAAAAATAAGAAAATATTATTTGATCAATCTAAAATAAAGAACAAATGTTTGTAATAATTATTAACATCAAATCATTTATATAAAATTATATATTTATATTCCAGAATATTATAAATATAACATGTATTTTATATTAATCAATTAAATGCATTTTAATATGCTATCCGAATTAGTTTTTGTCATTGTTCAGGTAAAACCAATTTCATCAATTTTTGTTTGTTCTTGCCAGGTTAACGCTAATCGAGGAAACAGGATTAACCTGTTAAACCAGACAACATTTGTTTATTTGAAATATGGTTTGATTAACTATCTTTGCACAACTTTTTTTGAAACGAAAAACAGAATAAAATGATACAGATAACACTTCCTGATAACGGTGTTAAGGAATTTGAAGCACCTGTAAACGGGTATGAAATTGCAAAATCAATTTCGAACAGTCTTGCCAAGGATGTTTTGTCGGTAACTGTTAATGGTGAAGTTTGGGATTTAATGAGGCCGATCAACACGAATGCAACCATTAAACTGAACACCTGGGAGAGCCGCGAGGGAAAGGAAACTTTCTGGCATTCGTCGGCACATTTAATGGCCGAAGCAATCGAATTTTATTATCCCGGAACAAAATTTGGTATTGGTCCTACTGTTGATACAGGTTTTTATTACGACATCGATTTGCCTGGCGGACAAGTGCTTTCTGATAAAGATTTCCAGAAAATCGAGCAAAAAATGCTTGAACTTGC
>JBBIPU010000013.1:4911-47063 GCA_037442685.1 Draconibacterium sp.
CCCAAAGGAACTCAGCTTCGCATGCAACTTGAAGATTTCCTGAAACGGGTTCAGAAAAAACATGGATACGAACAGGTAATGACACCTCACATTGGCGATGTTAAACTATATAAAACCTCTGGGCATTACGAAAAATACGGGAAGGATTCATTTCAACCCATTTCCACCCCGGTGGAAGGCGAATCGTATTTATTGAAACCGATGAATTGTCCGCACCACTGCGAAATTTATAAACTGAAACCCAGATCGTATAAAGATCTGCCAATCCGCATGGCTGAATTTGGGACGGTTTACCGTTACGAAATGAGCGGCGAACTGCACGGGCTGACACGGGTTCGCAGTTTTACACAGGACGATGCTCATCTTTTCTGTCGCCCCGACCAGTTAAAAGATGAATTCAAAAAAGTAATCGATATTGTTTTCATCATTTTTAAAGCATTGAACTTTGAAAATTACACTGCCCAGATTTCGTTGCGCGATCCGAATAAACCTGAAAAATATATTGGCTCGCCTGAAAACTGGGACAAAGCAGAACGTGCCATCGTTGAAGCCTGCGAGGAAAAAGGATTGCAGACTGTCACTGAACTGGGCGAAGCTGCCTTTTATGGTCCGAAACTTGATTTTATGATCAGGGATGCCCTGGGAAGAAGCTGGCAGTTGGGGACCATTCAGGTGGATTACAATCTGCCGGAACGTTTCAAACTTGAATACATCGGCGCCGACGATCAGCGTCACCGCCCGGTAATGATACACCGTGCACCATTTGGTTCGATGGAAAGGTTTGTGGCGGTTTTGATCGAGCACACTGCAGGAAAATTCCCGTTGTGGCTTACTCCCGATCAGGTGGTTGTTTTACCGATAAGTGAAAAGTATAACGATTATGCAAAAAAAGTTTCAGATTTTCTAAATATTTCCGATATTCGCACCGTCGTTGACGAACGTAATGAAAAGATTGGTAGGAAGATACGCGACAACGAATTAAAAAGAATACCTTATTTACTGATTGTTGGTGAAAACGAAGCTGAAAACGAAACAGTTTCAGTTCGCCGGCAGGGTGAGGGTGATAAGGGAACAATGCAAACCAGCGAATTCGCTGATTTTGTTTTAAAAGAAGTAAAAGAGCAACTTTCAGGATTGTATAACTAATAATAGGAGGAATTTAAAATAGCAATTAGAACTCGAGGTACAGATAACCAACCCAAAGCAGAGTTGGAACCTCAACACCGGTTAAATCATAAAATCAGAGTGCCACAAGTGAGGCTGGTTGGAGATAATATCGAAAACCCGGGAATTTATTCCTTACGCGACGCACTTAAAATTGCAGAAGAAATGGAATTGGATCTGGTGGAGATCTCACCAAAAGCCGATCCGCCTGTTTGCAAAATCACTGATTACTCCAAGTTTCTTTATCAACAAAAAAAGAAACAGAAGGAGATGAAAGCCAAAACAGTTAAAGTGGTGGTGAAAGAAATCAGGTTTGGACCACAAACCGATGAACACGATTTTAACTTTAAGCTCCGGCATGCTGAAAAATTCCTGAAAGAAGGAGCCAAAGTAAAAGCATTTGTATTTTTTAAAGGAAGATCGATCCTTTTTAAAGAACAGGGCGAAATTTTACTTTTAAAACTGGCGACAGGGCTCGAAGAAGTTGGCACAGTAGAGCAGTTACCAAAGCTCGAAGGCAAACGAATGACAATGTTTATTTCACCTAAAAAGAAATAATAGTTCTTTGATAACATTTTAAATCAGTAGGAGTATGCCAAAAATGAAGACAAATTCCGGTGCCAAGAAACGTTTCAGGCTTACCGGAAGTGGAAAAATTAAGAGGAAACATGCCTACAAAAGCCACATTTTGACTAAAAAAAGTACAAAACGTAAACGTAACCTTACCTATTGGACTACCATTGATAGTACCAATAAAGGGAATGTTAAGCTTTTGTTAGCAATGAAGTAATCCGTCAATTGACGGACTAAAAAGAATCCTTTTAAGAGAGAAAGGTAAAAAAAGTGTTTAACCAGATAATTGTGCTTTAAAGTATTCATCAGTTAACATACTGAGGGATCGCCGGTTATCAAAAAAAAGTAAAAGTATGCCAAGAAGTGTAAATCATGTAGCATCACGGGCCCGGAGGAAAAATTTACTGAAAAGAACAAAAGGTTATTTCGGTTCCCGTAAAAATGTGTGGACGGTTGCAAAAAACACCTGGGAAAAAGGCCAGCAGTATGCATACCGCGACAGAAAAGCGAAAAAGAGATCATTCCGTGCATTGTGGATTCAGCGTATCAACGCTGCAACACGTTTGGAAGGAATGTCCTATTCACAATTCATGGGATTGTTAAAAAAGAATGCAATCGAGATCAACCGCAAAGTGTTGGCCGATCTGGCCCTCAACCAGCCTGCAGCATTCAAGGCAATCGTTGACAAAGTAAAATAACAAAGAACATTATTTTTAAGGTGAAATAAATAAGCCCTGACCTGTCAACCGATGGATCAGGGTTTTTTATTTGATTTCTTCGAACAGTAACTTGGTATTTGGGTCGGGAATAACAGATTTTATTTTATTAGGGGTTAATATTTCAACATAATGCTTTTCCCGGTTAATATCCACTTTCTTTAAAACGCATTGCCCGTCTGCACTTTCGATTTTCAATTCAAGAGGAAATGAAAAAATATGCCCCGGCTGAATTTGCATGATTTCGATTTTGACTTTGCTACCAGATTGCCCCCATTTTATTCTGATTTGCGGGAATCCCGGCTGATAAAGCCACTGGTAAAAAAACTCGTCCAGGTTATGGTCTGAAACCTTTTCCATAATCTGCCGGAAATCCTTTGTTAAAGCAGTTGAATCCCTGAAAATAAGGTAATATTCGCGGAGGCTTTTAAAGAAAACCGAATCGCCGGTTTCCATCCGCAACATGTGTAAAAACCAGCCTGCCTTCTGATAAGAATTGGCGTTTAACAATTGATTGTAATTTTCAATTGTGGTGTCGATTACCGGGGCAAATTTTCGTTTGGCAAATTTAATTACCCTTTCACGATCCTTTTCCATCGATTGTTTGAAAAATTCCTCTCCGAAAAAGTGTTCTTCGTAAAGATGAGTCAGATAGGTTGCAAAACCTTCGCTCAGCCATACATGGTGCCAGTTTTGTTCGGTTACTGCATCACCGAACCATTGATGTGCTGTTTCGTGGGCAAACAGGTTTTCCACCTGGTTTTTCCCTGTTACTGAATTTTGCGAATAGAAAATGCACGAAGCGTTTTCCATTCCACCGTAACGTGTATTCGACTGAACATGAGCCAGTTTTTCGTATGGAAAAGGACCGATTAATTCAGAAAAATACCGGATCGCCTTATCTCCAACCGAGTAATCTGAAAATCCCTGTTCCCGATTCTGCGGAAATACCCATGTGCTGACAGGAACCTCTTTGAAATTTTCATTTGACAAAACAGCAAACCCTGCAACGCCAATTACCATTAATTTTGTCGGTATCGGTACATTTTCCTTCCATCGCGTGTATTTCATCCCTTTATCGAAATTGGTCTCTTCAATATGAATTCCGTTTGAAACAACCTGATATTTTTCAGGAGCATAAACCTGAAATTCAACTGTAGCTTTGTCAGAAGGGTGGTCAACTGTGGGAAGCCAGTTTTTAGCGCGGTCGGGCCAGTTGTCGCCAAAAAATGTACGGTCGCCGAATTTATTTTTTGAAATAATTAAACCATCAGCCGGAATTCCGGCATATTCAACTTCAATTTCAACTAATTCTCCGGCATTAAATATTTTATTGTAATCAATTTCAAGTTGATTGTTTTGATGCGTAAACTTTAACTGGTTTTCATTGAGATTGATTTTGGAAACTTCCATTCCTGTATGAGTTGAATCGCTTTTCCCGACAAAATCGAGTTGTATTTTTTGGGTTGGTTTTAGAAATTTGATTTTTATTCTTGCTCTTCCTTCAATCCTGTTGGTTGAATCATTGAGATGAATTTCAAATATATAATTCTGGATGTCAATACTTTCAAAGCGATTGTAATGATTTTGTGCTGAAAGGTTGGACAAGCAAAGTATAAGGAAGAATAATATTGAAATATGTTTCATAGAAAGTTCCTCATTTGAATAAATCTGCATGAGTTCCGGTTCGGACTAATTCAATAATTTTTTCATTCTCATTTTGATGCCAAATCAACAACCAGTCGGATTTAATATGGCATTACCAATAACCCTTGTAGTTTCCGGATAGCAGGTGAGGTTTGTAATTTAAAGGTAATTTTCCTGAAGTTTCAAGTGTTTCAACAACCAATTCAAGATATTCAAGATTAAATTTTCGTTTCGAACATTTAACAAAGTCTTTTTCAAATTGGTTGGTTGTTTTAATTTTATACACCTGCTTTCTTTTTCAGTGATTCAATTAAGTTTTTTGTGGAAGTATAGGATTTTACTTTTCCCGATTCCACATCGCGCATGGCATTTAACGTTTCTTTATTTGGAATTTTTTCTTCAACAACCTTTGCATATTTGGTTGTTTTCAAAAATTCAACCATTTTTTTCGCTTCGGTCGATCGGGTATTTATAATTACTGTTGTCATAATCGGTTTTTAACAATGATATTACAAAGATAAATTATTTGAGAATTATTAAAAATCGCGGTTACAAACCACGACACCCGGTTTTTCATCTTCGGTCTTCGGTCTCCGGTCTTCCATCTTTTTTCTACCAAGCCGTTTTCATTATTCCGCCATCAACCGCGAGGCTGACTCCGGTAATGTATGATGCTGCCGGCGAAAGCAAAAATGCCCCGGCTTTACCAAATTCTTCAATATTTCCGTAACGGCCCAGCGGAATGGTTGCTTCGTTTTTCTGTTTGATTTCTTCAACCGGAATCCCGGTTTTTTCCGCCATATTTTTATCAAGCGATTGAACACGGTCGGTGTCTATTCTACCCGGCATTAAATTATTTACGCGAATATTTTCGGGTGCAAGTTCATTTGATAAACTTTTTACAAGACTTGTAACTCCTGAACGGAATACATTTGAAAGCAGCAGCCGGTTAATTGGCTCTTTAACCGACATTGACGTTACAGTTAATATTGAACCACCACCGCCAGCTCGCATAGCAGGCAAAACGCAGCGTATTAACCTTACAGCACTCATTAGTGTGAGATTAAATGCTGATTGCCAGTCGTCGTCGGTAAAATCGTCGAAATTTCCGGGGGGCGGTCCGCCGGCATTTACAACCAGACCATCGATTTTTTCAAAAGCAGATACCACTTCCAAAATCCAGTTTTGAATCGATTCTGCATTTGCCGCATTAAAGACGGATGCATGAATGGTGGCACCTGTTTCCTTTCTCAAATTTTCGGCTGCTTTTTCAATATCGGTTTCAGAACGGCTGGCAATGCAGACTGTTGCCCCGTTTTTTGCCAGTTCGCGGGCAATGCCAAATCCCAATCCCTTGCTGGAAGCGGCAACCATGAAGACTTTTCCTTCTATCTGTAAATCCATAAAATGTAAAACTTCAGTGTATAAAACAAAATTAGTTCAGACAACAAAATTCATAATTTCAAACTACAATAAATATCAAATTTACAATCAAGCACAAAAGATAAAATTTGAAAAACTAAAAAAATCTCGCTACAAAATTATAATATCATTCATTCAAACCTAACGTTACCGAAAAACCCAGGCTGGTGATAATCAGGTTTCCCGGTTTTTACGGGATTCCATGTAAGGTAATGAGGCTTGGAAGTTTCGTCGCCACACTTATAAAAGTTGGCGGTTGCATTTAATCTGTCAAGAGCTTTTATATTGCTGAAAATCATACATTCAACAGGTATGCTTATCATCATTTCCCACTTAAAATTCCCGGTTTTTTCATTAAACGGTTTGTTTCCAAGCGAGGATTCTGCCTGAATCTTTTCAGCAATTTCAATTGGAACAGGAGTCCGGTTATGCCGACCCTCTCCGTACCCGATGTGAATAGTGCCGATACAGTTAAATTCAAAATTGTAATAATTTTTCCCGTCCGTCGAAAGAAAGAATTCCACACAACTGTCTTTGTAAACATCGCCGTTAATGCGGGTTTCAAGTGCCCTGATGTTTTGTTCTGTCACATAATATTTCAACCAGATTTCCTTCCCGGTATGCCCGATCCTGAAGTTTACGTTTGGTTTGTATTCAAATGCGCCAGGCCAGTTTACAGTGTCGATTGAGTTTGTCTCCGTCTGTGTTTCAAGCAAATGACTTGCTTCGTTCAGTAAAACCGATTTTGCTGGTTTTATTTTTTTGATAAAAAGCTCCTTCATTACTATTTTTATTTTTGATAAAAATACTACAAAGCTCCAAATTCCAACAGATTGAGAGTTTTGAATCCGAATTTTCAAATATTTAAGATTTATTTGGTTTTTGTCTTTTGTAATTTGGTTTTTGGATTCTGGTTATTGTTATTTTTAAAGAAATTTTCAACATCATGTACACGTACAAATATCCGCGTGCAGCCTTAACTGTCGATTCAATAGTTTTTGTAAACGAAGGTAACGAAACGTTTGTGCTTCTAATCCAGCGGGGAAACGAACCTTTTATTCACAAATGGGCGCTTCCTGGCGGATTCATCAATATGGACGAATTGCTTGAGGATGCCTGTAAAAGGGAGCTTCAGGAAGAAACCGGACTGAAGGTGGATAAAATGACACAATTCAGGACTTACGATGCGATCAGCCGCGATCCCCGGCATCGCACCATTTCGGTGATTTTTTATGCTGAACTGACAGAAAAAAAGAATGTTATGGCAGGTGACGACGCTGCCAAAGCCGACTGGTTCTCTTTGAATCAGCTTCCTGAACTTGCTTTCGATCATTATCAGATTCTTAATGATTTCAAGATTTTTTTAGAACAATCTTAAGATAGAAGCAGTGCGGTCAACGCAAAGAATACGCGTTTGGGAAAAATCGAAATGCAAAACCAGGAGCATGAAATACAATCATAATTGTTATAGCGAATAAATATTTTGCCTGTCCATTTTTGCTTGTTTTTACTTTATAAAATTTCGAACAGCGTATTTCCAATTCCAAATATTCTGAATCACTTGCCGAATATCGGTTAAAAATCAGGCAGAGATAAGAGTTCAGGAATCATCAGGAATCATCCAGGTAAATCCAAAATATATCCATTCCAAATCGGCGCCAGCGATGGGTTAGGCAAAGTACAAATTGCAAATTTGCGTACGCAATGGTTTTAATTTAATTCTGGTCTGTTGACCGGAGCACCGATTGCAAATTGGCGCCAGTAAGGTGACCAGAGACCGGAAGCCAGTGGCGTCAGGCAAAAATCAGGAATCCAGGTTCAGGAATCCGGAATCGGGTAATAAGCCGCTACTTTGCTATCTGCTCATCGATCCAGTCTGTCATTGTGCGGAATACATCTGCCTTTTCGGGTTCGTGGTGCAACTCGTGGAAGGCGCCCTCCCACATCACCAGTTTGCATTTCCCTTTCAGTTTTTCAGCAAACGCCAGGCTCCCCGAAGGGAAAGCAATAGAGTCGGCACTGCCATGCATCAGCAGCAGAGGCAGGGCAAATTCGCTTGCATGGTCCAGTGTCCACCGGTTTACACCAATCATGATTTTTCCAAAGCCCAGCGCAATCCTGTCATGTACAAACGGATCGTTAATGTATGCCTCCACCACCTGCCTGTCGCGCGTTATGGCGCTGGTATCAAGTCCACTGGCCAGTGTCACTTTCGGGAACAGCGATCCAAGGATTTTTGCCGCCATCACTTTCACGGGTTCTTTCTCCACTGCGTTGTGCAATCCCGGACTTGTGGCAATCACGCCTTTTACATCAGGGTTTCGTTTCAGTCCGTAATACAATACCAATATTCCGCCAAGACTGTGTCCGTAAAGAATCAGCGGTAAGTTAGGGTAACGTTTCCGCGCATGTTCCAAAAGCGTGTCAATATCCTGTAAAATTACCCCGGCAGAAGGGACAAATCCCCTTATTTCCGCCGATCTGCCATGCCCGCGCATATCGGAACCAAACAATACAAGATTTTTTTCAGTAAGCGCACGGGCAGTATTCTCGTACCGTGCAGTGTGCTCACCAATTCCATGTACCAGGCACACCACCGCTTTAAATGGTTTTTTCACAGGTTCCCAACCCTGTGCAAAAATATCAGGGCCATCAAAAGCTTTCCAGTTCAGTTCAAAATTCAGCATGATATCCGGTTTTAAAGTTGGCTTTTTCCCAGGTTAAATTAAACCAAAAATCCATGAAATCAAATTCCAAATCAATCTGATTTTGTGATAAAATCTGATACCAGCAATTTAAATTACGATTTAACTAATTAGAATCTTACAGTTAAACAATATCAAGTACCGATGCTTTGCGGCATGATCAGTCAACCGGCTTAAAACTTCACCTCCGCTTTTCCACCAGCTTTGGTAAGGTTGACCTCTTTCGATTTTCCGTTAACAGTGATTTTGTATTTCCCGTAAAAGGCGGGAACCTTTAATTTTCCATTTTTATCAGTTTTGCCGTTGGTTTTGGTCCACCATTCGTTGTACACCAGGTTGTGGTACGCTTCCTCAGCGGGTGTGGATGTCCAGTCGCGTTTGTACAGCGACGATTGAGGTATCCAGTTGGCACCTTCCCAGAATCCCCACATCATTATTCCTTCTACTGCAGGGTGAGCAAAACAGATGTGGTAATAATCGACTATATCTTTTGCCTTTTGTTCCTCTTCAGCTTCAGTGATTTGCAGGTTTCTGTCGATATAAAATTTCGAGCGCTGTCCCGGGAAGTTGAATTCCGTTACGCGCACCGGCAAATGAAATACTGCCAGCGAATCGAGAGCATTTTTCAGCGCTGCGCGGTCGAAAGTATCGCCATGAAGATGCCCCTGCACGCCGATTCCGACAACCGGGATTCCCTGTTTCAGTAACGACCGGATATGTGCCATGTAATCGGCCAGCCGTTTTCCGGTCAGAACATCGTAATCGTTAACAAAAAGTTTTACCCCAGGATCACCATTTTTGCACCATTGAGCCATTTTTTTGGTAATGTCGGGCCCGAGCCGTTCTTCGTAATAATTTCCGTGGATCATTTCGTTGTTCAGGTCGTACTCTGCAAAACGGCCCTTGTAGCGGGCAGTAAGCGTTTCGGCACGATTTTTCAGCGTCTGTTCAAGTTCTGCATCATTCAGTTCTTTTACCCAAGGTTGCACAAACTGAGGTATTCCCCAGAAAATATTGTGTCCGCGCAGTGGTATTTTATTTTCCTCAGTCCACTTTTGTATGGAATCAATTACTGAATAATTCACTTCACCCTTCCGGCCTTCCATTGTTGCCCATTTAACGGCATTTTCGGTTACTGCCGAATTAAAGTTTTCAAGAAATTTCTGTTTGAAAATTTTTCGGGTCTCTTCTGGCATTGAACCATCGAACAGACTATTCGGAATGGCACACCCGAACCAGAATTCATGCCATAACTGTTCAACATTAACTGCTGATCCCGGTTTTGCCTTAACTATAATTTCACCTTTTCTGATGGCTTCAATCGATTTGTTCAGATCGCTGTTTTGTGCCAAAATGCCAAACTGCATAAAAAACAGAAAAACAGCAAGAGTTAACGATTTTTTTAAAAGATAATTTGATCTCATTTTTTTGGTTTAAGCTGGTAAAATGTTGTTTCGGAAAAATACAAAGAATTTTTGAATGGAGATAAGTTCCTCTCAGGAAAAGTCTGCTATTAAGAAGTGGGTAAAGAGTGAAGAGCATGAAGTAAGTAATAAGCAGATAGTCAGAAGCTAACAGCCAAAAACCAGCATCCAAAATCCAGCATCCAGAATCCAGTATCCAGTATCGAGGTTCCAGTATCGAGGTTCCAGTATCACAACCAAAACACAAAAAAAATTTTCTGATCCTTTAATCAAAACCGAACTTTGTTTGTTTAATAAAAAAAATAAATATTTAAACAGAGATCGATGACCTTTTTACAGATATATTTTGAAGCTCTTTTGTTACTCTGGATTTTTGTCACATTAATCTGGGTTTTGAGTGTTTACCTTAAAAATGTCAGTATTATCGATATTTTCTGGGGTTTAAGTTTTGCGTTGGTTACCACCTTCTATTTTCTTGTGACGCCCGGTTTCCCCTCGCGTAAACTGATTATTTTTATATTGGTAGTTATCTGGGGATTACGTCTTACGTTTTATCTTCTTTGGCGGAACTGGGGTAAACCCGAAGATTACCGTTACCAGGAATTCAGAAAACGTTACGGCGAAAATCGTTACTGGTGGTTCAGTTATTTTCAGGTGTTTCTTTTACAGGGATTTCTGGTCTGGCTGATCTCGGCCCCACTGCTGGCAGTAAATTATTACACTGTTCCGGGTCCGCTGAATTTCCTTGATTATTCAGGAATTGTGGTCTGGATTGTCGGGATTACATTCGAGGCAGGTGGAGACTGGCAACTGGCGCGTTTTAAAATGAAACCCGAAAACAAAGGAAAATTACTTACTTCAGGATTAAGGAAATATACCCGCCATCCCAACTATTTTGGCGACGCGGCAGTGTGGTGGGGATTTGCATTACTGAGCGTGGCTGCCGGAAGTTATCTGCCTGTGCTGAGTTCAGTATTAATGACTTGGTTGATTATTAAAGTTTCGGGCGTTTCGATGTTGGAAAAAGCAATGATAAATACGAAACCTGGTTTTGAAGAATACATTCAACGAACAAGCTCTTTTATTCCGTGGTTCACTAAAAAACAATTGAAATGAAAACAGAAATGATCTGGCTGACAGCATTTATTGTATGGGGACTTCCGCTTACTTTTTACAGGAGCAGGTTCAGAAAAATAGTTTACCAGACCAGCGACTGGAAAATAAATATCAAACCTGTTTTCCGGAAAGAGATCAGGGCGCTTTTCGGAAATATTTATCCCGGAAACTTAAATTACATCAGAACAAGAAATTTTTACCGGATCTATCTTCTTGTTTATCTGCTTATTTTTACAGGGTATTCAGCAACATCAAAAACAAATAACAATAAAAATATGGCACTACAAATTGGAGACATTATTCCCGAAATCGTTCTGAAAGACCAGAACGGAAAATGGTTCGATCTGAAAAAAGAGACTGCGGGGAAAAACGTGGTATTGTTTTTTTACCCGAAAGACGACAGCCAGGGATGTACAAAACAGGCCTGTACTTTCCGCGACCAGTTCCAGGATTTTGCCGATGCAAATGCGATAGTGATTGGCATTAGCGGGCAATCGGTTGATAGTCACAGTAATTTTGCGGAAAAAAACAGGCTTAATTACACACTGTTAAGTGACGAAGGGAACAAGGTACGCAAAAAGTTCGGCGTACCGACAAATTTCTTGGGAATGCTCCCAGGAAGAGTCACTTACGTGATTGATAAAAGCGGAAAAATTGTTTACATGTTCAATTCGCAGATGAAGTTTGAGGAACATGTTGCTAACACATTGAAGTTCCTGAAAACGAATAACCTGTAAACCGCTAAAATTTAGTTTCTTTTAAATTCGGAAATAGATTGTAAATTGCAAATCTTTAAAAAGCACGGATTTGGAAAAAGTAATTTTGGTTGACGAAAACGACAATGAAGTGGGGACCATGGAGAAAATGGAGGCTCACCGCAAATCTGCATTGCACCGTGCAATTTCAGTTTTTATCGTGAACAGCAACGGCGAATGGCTTTTACAACGCCGCGCACAAAGTAAATACCATTCGCCAGGATTATGGACAAATACCTGTTGCAGCCATCCATTCCCCGGAGAAACCAACCTTGATGCAGCCTGGCGCCGTTTGAAAGAAGAAATGGGCATGGAAACCGGTTTAAAAAAAATATTCCATTTTATTTATAAAGCTGAACTCGACAATAGCCTTACCGAACATGAACTGGACCATGTATTTATCGGTACCACTGACCAAATTCCGATAATCAATATCGGGGAAGTGTCGGATTGGAAATACATTTCGTTCAATGAATTATCGGCCGACATGAAAAACAATCCTGAGAATTACACTTACTGGTTCATTAAAATTGCAGAAAGGGTAAACATGTACATGGATCACCGGAAGTAGAATCCTTCCTGCTGTAAGTTAAATCAATTGTTTATTCATCGCAATTTCTGTTAAAACTTTGATTTCCTATTTTTGTTTCATTAAAAACAGAACTATGCAACAACTTGAAATACTGAAACAGGAGCTTGGAAAGACTTATTCTGATCTTGAATTTCTTTTGAACTGTTTTAAAGAAGTTCTGGTTGAAAACAATGAGCCTGAACTTGCACAGCACATTCCCTGGCTTTGCGAAGATTGCCTTTTCGAAAAGATCGAATTTACACAGAAACATTTTCACATGTTTTCCATCTGTTTTCAGTTGCTCAACCTGGCCGAAACCAATGGCGCCGTTCAGACCCGCAGGAAAGAAGAAGAAAAAAACAAACTCAGTTCGATTAACGGCCTGTGGGCAAACAGCCTCGATAATTTAAAAAAGAACAATTTCACACAGGATGAAATATTATCTGTATTCAGTGAAATTGAAGTACAGCCTGTTTTAACGGCTCATCCCACAGAAGCCCGGCGACCGGTGATTTTGCGCAAATACCGCGAACTTTATCTTTTGTTGGTGCAGCGCGAGAATTCGATGTACAATTCTTATGAAAACGAAGAAAACAGGAATCAGATCAAACGGTTGATCACTTCCATCTGGAATATCGATGAATATTATATGGAAAAACTGAAAGTCGAAACTGAGCTGGATAATGTGATCCATTATTTTATCAATGTTTTTCCTGAAATTATCAACCTTTTAAACCGAAGACTGATTCAGGCCTGGGAATTCGCGGGATTTGACAGTACCAGACTGGTAGAAAACAATAATTTCCCGTTGCTGAAATTCGGTACCTGGATTGGTGGCGACCGCGACGGGCATCCGCTCGTTACGGCCGAAGTGACAAAAAACACATTGCTTACCCTCCGGTTAAACGCATTTCTGATTTTAAAGAATGAATTACTAAAACTGTCTGAAAATCTTAGTTTCTATTGTGATATCCAGGAACTTCCGGATAATTTATCGCACCGGTTCAAGGATATAATCGCCGAACTCGGAAATGAAACAAAACCAGTTATTACAGCAAACCGTTACGAAGCCTACAAGTTGTATGTTTTACTGCTGATTGAAAAGCTGCCGTTAAAAATGGGAAAAGACCAATCATTCGAGTTGGTGGATAAACGTGGAAATTATGCACATTCACATCAACTGGCTGATGACCTCCGGTGTCTTGGCAAAGCCTTAAAAGATCACGGGCTTTCGATAATGGCCAATCGCGAAGTAAACCATACCATCCGTTTTATCAAAACTTTCGGATTTCATCTGGCAGAACTCGATATCAGGCAAAACAGTGCTTTTTACGAAAAAGCATTGATACAGATCATTAATGAATCAAAATCGGGATTTTCGATTACCGACGATATCGATGAAAAAGAAAAAAAGGAAATTATAAAGGCAGAACTGACAGGCAACCGTCCGTTTGTGCGTAACTGGCAAAATCTGCCCGACGAAGCAAAAAATGTTCTTGAATGTTTCGATGTTCTGAGGAATCATATTGAACATTACTCGATTTATGCAATAGGTTCGCTGATTGTCAGCATGACACGAAACGCAGATGATCTGATAATGATTTACATTCTTGCACGTGAAGCCGGACTTACCTTTTTTGATAAAACACTAACAATGAAACTTCATGTTGTTCCGTTGTTCGAAACCATCGATGATCTGACCCGGAGTCCGCAGATCATGGATGAATATTTCAGTGTTCCCGAAGTTCAGAACAGCCTTGAATATCAACGCATTGAAAAGGGAAGGGAAAACAAGATTCAGGAAATCATGATCGGGTACAGCGACAGCAATAAAGACGGCGGAATACTGGCAAGCTCGTGGTACCTGTACAATGCCCAGAAGGAAATTTCGGAAATCGGGAAAAGACATGGTGTACAAATTAAATTTTTTCACGGAAAGGGCGGTTCCATCAGCCGGGGCGCTGGTCCGGTGCACTGGTTCCTGCGTTCGCTTCCACATGGAACATTGACTGGGAAACTGAAAATAACTGAACAGGGTGAGACCATTGAAAAGAAATTTGCCAATAAAATTAATGCTGCCTACAACCTCGAATTAATGTTAGCCGGAACAACTTTGAACACACTGCTGTATCAGAAAGAAAAAGAAACGGAAAATGATGCCGCCGGAATTCTTGAATACATGGGAAAAGAAAGCTTCGGTTTTTATTCTGCGTTGCTGCAGAACCGGTATTTTCTTGAATTTTATCAGCAGGCCACACCTATCGACGTAATTGAAGAGAGCAAGATTGGTTCGCGGCCGGCACGCAGAACGGGGAAAAGAACATTTTCAGATTTGCGTGCAATTCCCTGGGTTTTCAGCTGGGGACAGTCGCGGTTTCATATCACCAGCTGGTACGGGGTTGGCTCAACGCTCGAAAAAATGCAAAGCGAATATCCCGAAAAATATCAGAAACTAAAGGAATTAAGATTTTCCAGCCATTTTGTACGTTACGTTCTCACCAACATCGATACCAGCCTGGCCAGCACCGACGAGGAAATAATGAAAATGTATGCACAACTTGTTGAAAATGACGAAGTACGCGAATCGGTTTTGCAACTTTTATTGACAGAACTTGAAAAAACACGGCGGTTGATGAACGATTTGCTGGGGCGATCGATGAAGGAGCGCAGAAAAAACCATTTTTATTCGACAGGATTGCGTGCCGAAGCGCTTGATATTCTGCATAAAAACCAGGTAAAAAACCTGAAACTCTGGAGAGACCCGCAATTGACAGATCCGGTTCAAAAAGATAAACTTTTAAAGGAATTGCTGATTTCGGTAAATGCAATTGCCAACGCGATGGGAGCAACCGGATAATTCAGTTAAATTTAACTGCTATAAAAACATTTATTTTCAATTTTCTTTTTACCTCCATCCAGGTCACAGTCTTAACCTCATGTCTTTACCATTTAAAAAACTTGGCAATCCAAACATGCCTTCTCAGATTTTTATTATTCTGCCGACAAATATAAAACTTGTAATTCAGGCTCTTAAAGTAATCAAACAGTAATTGTTATTGTTCCATTTTTTTATTAAGCAATAAATTTCATTTAATATTTAAGTGTACTTATATTTTTTATATTTTTGTTTATATTATTTTTATCAATTTAAATTTTACAACATAAATGAATGAATATTTAAATACACTTAAAAAATATAATTTCTGGGATAACCAAAAAATCGAACTGGGTTTAATCCGGACAGAATATCTTCAGAAACTGAAAGATTTTTTGGGAAACAGGCTTATTAAAGTGCTTACCGGTCAGCGTCGTTCCGGTAAAAGTTTTTTGATGCGCCAACTTATTTTTCACTTACACAACCAGGGAGTTAATCCTCATAATATATTGTATATCAATAAAGAATTTGCAGGTTTCGATTTTATCAGGAACAATCACGAATTAAATGAGTGCATAAAACTTTATCTGGCAGAATTAAAACCCGAAGGCAAAGTTTATTTGTTTTTCGATGAAGTTCATTTAATTGAAAAATGGGAAACCGTAATAAATTCATATGCACAGGATTACACAAGCGAATTTGAGTTAATTATTTCAGGTTCAAATGCCTCAATTTTATCTGGAGAACTTTCAAGCCTGCTTTCCGGAAGGTACATCTCATTTGAAATATTTCCATTTTCGTTTGCTGAGTTTTGTTTAGCTACCGGCAAAAGTCAGGATAAGTCCGCTTTTCTCTCTTATTTGACCAGTGGTTCTATCCCTGAACTTTTTAATCTGCCAATGCCTGAAACCAGGATTCATTATGTTCAGGATTTGAAAAATACAATTGTTTTGAAAGACATTGTTTTGCGACATAAAATAAAAGATGTTGGCTTGCTTGAATCTTTATTTGTCCTTCTTGTCCAAAACATTGCCAATCCTGTTTCGTTGCCAAATCTCGTTAATTACCTCAAAAACATGAAGGTAATCACCAATTTTAATACGCTTTCAAACTATATTGAGTACCTTAAACAAACATATGTAATACATGAAGTACTGAGGTTTGATATGAGAGGAAAAAAAATCCTCTCCGGGGTTAAAAAATACTATTTAAACGACTTTGCTTTCCGGAATTACCTGTTTTCCAACTTTGAACCCGGTTTCGGTTACATGCTTGAAAACTTTGTCTTTCTTGAATTGAAACGAAATGGGTACACCGTTTTTACAGGTACAGACCAAAACCGGGAAGTTGATTTTGTGGCCATTAAAAACGGAATAACCCGTTATTTCCAGGTATGTTATTTAATTACCGGAGATGATGTGGTAAAACGGGAATTTGGTAATCTTGAATTGATAAAGGATAACTATGAAAAGATAGTAATTTCAATGGACGATATGTCATTGGGAAACCGTAATGGAATTATTCACGCAGTTGCATGGAATACAGAAGTTTACAGGTAATTCTATTCGTAAAATTCGTAAAAAGAAAAAGAAATGTATCGTTTAATCTTTGTTTTGTTGGCAATCATAACATTTTCGGGTTGTACCAAATCTGGGAAAAACGCAGCTAATTTGCAGGCCGATGTAATAATTTACGGTGGAACTTCGGCCGCAATCATCGCTGCAGTTGAAACAATTCAGTCGGGTAAATCAGTCATTGTGGTTTCGCCCGACAAACATCCGGGTGGACTTACTTCAAGCGGTCTTGGTTACACCGACACAGGTAACAAAGCCGTGATCGGCGGACTTTCGCGTGAATTCTATCATCGTGTGTGGCTGCATTACAACGATTCTTCGGCCTGGAACTGGCAGAAAAAAAGCGAATTTGGCAATCGAGGACAGGGAACTGTTGCGATGGATGGCGAAAACCGCACCATGTGGCTTTTTGAACCACATGTTGCCGAAAAGGTATTTGAGGATTTTATTGCTGAAAATAAACTTACTGTTTATCGCGACGAATGGCTTGACCGCGAAAAAGGGACAGTTAAAAAAGATGGAAAAATTGTCTCCTTTTCCACCCTTTCAGGAAAAACATTTATTGGTAAAATATTCATCGACGCAACTTACGAAGGAGATTTAATGGCTTCGGCGGGGGTAAGTTACACTGTTGGCCGCGAAAGCACGTCGCAATACGGTGAACAATGGAACGGTGTTCAAACTGAAGTGTTTCATCACAACCATTTTTTCGATTCAAAAATTTCACCTTACAAAATTCCTGGCAATTCCTCAAGTGGCCTGTTACCCCTGATTTCGCCCGATCCGCCGGGAGAATACGGTTCTGCTGACAGCAAAATCCAGGCATATTGTTTCCGAACCTGTATGACCAACCATCCTGAAAACCGGGTGCCTTTCCCAAAACCGGAGAATTACGATTCAACTCAATACGAGTTACTGGTCAGGGTTTTTGACACAGGGAGAAAAGATTGGTTTGAAAAATTTGACGACATTCCGAATAAAAAAACCGATACTAATAACCACGGGCCGTTCAGCAGCGATTACATCGGGATGAATTACGAATATCCGGAAGCAAGTTATGAAAAGCGCAAAGAAATTATCAAAGAGCATGAGGATTACCAGAAAGGCCTGCTCTGGTTTGTGGCAAACGACCCGCGGGTACCGGATGACATTCGAACAAAAATGGCAACCTTGGGGCTGGCAAAAGATGAATTTAAAGATAACGGCAACTGGCCCAACCAGATTTACGTTCGTGAAGCCCGCCGGATGATTGGTGAATATGTAACCTCAGAAAAAGATGTTTTGCTGAAACGTGAAGTTCCTCAACCCATTGGAATGGGTTCTTACGCGATGGATTCGCACAACGTTCAACGCTACGTCACTCCTGAAGGTTTTGTTCAGAATGAAGGAGATATTGGTGTAAGTCCGCCTGCACCCTACTCTATTTCATACGGCTCAATCGTTCCAAAAAAGGAAGAATGTATCAATTTATTTGTACCGGTTTGTGTTTCGAGCAGTCACATTGCATTTGGTTCAATCAGGATGGAACCTGTATTCATGATCCTTGGACAATCGGCGGCAGTTGCAGCATGCATGGCAATAGATAATGATTGTGCCGTTCAGGAAATTCAGTATAAAGACTTAAAAACTGCATTGGAAAACCGGAAACAGGTATTGACTTTTAACAGTCAGAATAAAAAAGAGAATTAAAATGATCACTTTTTTTCTTCCATAACTCCTGCTATTTGGAATGGCAGAAAAAAGAGATCAGAAAAACCGGACTTTTTTCACTTTTTGAATCGGACAAAAAAATCAAGCAGCTATATTCAAATCAATTTTCTTATTTTCCTTTGATACCCCCATTTTTCTGCACTGTTTTTTATTATTTTCACCTTAAATTGTTGAATATGCACCTGAAATCATGGCATTCAACTTTTATCAATCAAAATTGATATATTAATAAAATTAAATAAATTCGGCCCGGGAATAATTCATTTTTTATGGAGGTTGTTGTAAAGCCTGTAATCACCAGGCAAGATATGAAGACGTTTATCCATCTCCCGGCGGAGATTCATCGAAACCACAAATACTGGATTCCACCAATTTATATGGACGAATGGTCGTTTTTCAATCCGGAGAAAAATCATCTTTTTGAAAATTGCGATACCATTCTGGCTCTTGCCTGGAAAAACGGGAAAGCCGTTGGACGGATTATGGGAGTGATAAGTTATCGTTACAACCGCGATCACAATGAAGACCACGGAAGATTTTCGTTTATAGAAACCTGGAACAACCAGGAAGTTTTTCATGCCCTGATTGAATTCATTTCAAACTGGGCACGTGAAAAAGGAATGGTAAAACTCGTCGGGCCTCTTGCATTTTCCGACAAAGATCCACAGGGATTCCAGATTTACGGTTACGAAGAAATACCGGCAATGGCAACTAACTGCAACTTTCCGTACATGGTTGACCTGGTTGAAAAAGAAGGATTTGAAAAAAAATATGACCTGGTTACCTATAAATTCACGGTAAGTCAGAAACTGCCTGAGTTTTACCTGAGAATTTCTGAAAGATCGGTAAAAAACAATACCGATTTAAAATTGATGGAATTTGAATCGAGAAAAGATGTCAGGCCCTATGTAAGGCCTGCGTTGCGTTTGCTTAACCGCACCTTTACCGATATTTACGGTTTTAATCCGCTTTCGGATAAAGAAATGGATGATTTTGCCAACCGCTACCTTTATCTTATCAATCCACGGTTTATAAAAATGATGGTGAACCAGGACAACGAGGTAATTGCATTTATTATAGGCATGTCGGATATCAGTGAAGGGATCAGAAAATCAAAAGGACATCTTTTCCCTTTCGGATTGGTTCATATTTTACTGGCAGGAAGAAAGTCAAAACTTTTAACACTGATGCTCATTGCCATTGATCCGGCTTACCAGAACCGGGGGCTTAATGTGCAAATGGCAACAAAAATGATTGAATCGGCTAAAGCAGAAGGGAAAACCCATATCGATACCCACCTTGAACTTGAATACAACGTTAAGGTGCGGGGGGAAATGGAAAAAATGGGGGCAATAATTCACAAGAAATTCAGGATTTACCAGAAAGACGTGTAAAAACTGTTTAATGACAATTTAATTTTTTCTAATCCCTGAAACGTAACTTATTCTTACCATTAAAAAACTGTGACGAAAAGGGGCTGTTTCCTTCAACAGAAACAACCCCTTCTCCAATTTTGCAGAAAATTGAATTACTTATTACCTTCCGGTTTTATAACATAATATGCATACTCACCACTTGGATAAAAGCCTTCAATCAGAATAGGTTTGTTGTTATCAGAACGCATATAAACCCTTTCCAGATCTTCTTTACCCGAAACGGCAATTTTATTAATTTCAGTAATTATAAATCCCTCTTTTATGCCTGCATCTTTCAGCTTACCTTTCGAAAGTTTTGTCACCTGAACACCATCATCAATTTTCAGTTTTTCCATGTCTTTTTCAGGAACTGGTCCGAATTCAGCGCCCAATTCCGAAACCGGTTCTTTTACAATAGAAGTATTGCCTTTCATATTTCTTAAAACGACATCTATTTCCTTTTCTTTTCCATCACGCAACAATCCAACTTTAATTTTATCGCCCGGATTATATTTGCCGATTTGCTCCTGTAACTGAGAACTGGTTTTAACATTGTTACCATCAATCGAAACGATGATGTCGCCCTTTTTAATACCTGCTTCACGTGCAGCACCGTCTTCGGTGGTACTGACCACAAAAGCTCCTTCCATTTTTTCAAGGTTATTGGCTTTTCCTATGCTGTCGTTAACGGTACGCATCATAACGCCAAGTACAGCGCGCTGAACTTCTCCGTATTTTTTCAGGTCTTCAACCACCTTGCGCGCAATTGTGGCAGGAACTGCAAATGAATATCCTGAGTATGAACCTGTTTCGGAAGCGATGGCAGAATTGATCCCCACAAGTTCGCCATTAGTGTTAACCAGCGCTCCTCCGCTGTTTCCCGGATTGACAGCAGCATCGGTCTGAATGAATGATTCCAGCGGCATCTGACCGCTCATGATTCCGATGCTTCTCGATTTGGCACTGACAATACCTGCAGTAACCGTGGATGTAAGATTAAACGGGTTTCCCACAGCCAGTACCCATTGCCCGAGTTTTAATGCATCCGAATCGCCCCATTTCAGATAAGGAAGATCGTTGGCATCAATTTTAACCAAAGCGATATCAGTGTTTTCATCCTTACCGACAACTTTGGCGGTAAACTGACGGTTATCGTCTAAAATAACCTGAACATTAACCGCATCGTCAACCACATGGTTATTGGTAACAATATAACCATCGGGACTGATAATCACACCTGATCCGGAGGCCATCGCATACTGAGGTTGCTGACGCCTTCCGCGCGGATTATTTCCTTTATCGTCAGGACCGAAAAAGAAATAATAAAATGGATTTTCCTGGTCAGGCATCATTTGCTGCTCCATTTTTACCTGGATATGCACAACTGCCGGAACACAATTCTCTGCAGCCCATGTTAAATCGGGCAACTGCCCTTGCGAAGAAGAACTAACAACCTGATTTGCCAGATGTATCGGTGTTGATTCCCTGACTATAACCTGTTGCTGAGAACCATTGATTTTCGTGTAAACGAATAAAACTAACGTTGCCGCTCCTAACGCAACTGCAAACGTTGTAAAAAAACCTTTAAACTTTCTCATGACTATAATTTTAAATTCAATATTTGAATTGAACTTTCTCAAATAATATACCCTCAATTTCAGTTTTCATAATCGTTTGCGAAAATTATGTTATGTTAACACTACTTAAAAGTTATTAAGATTTAAGGTTTTAAAGAGTGTGAATTTTTGTCAGTCATTTTATACGTTTTTAACGAATGTTTTAAATGATGATTTTTTTGTCAGTGCTGATCTGACAAAATCATTTCAACTTTTTAATATTCAGTAAAGAACATTTTGACCAGTCAATTCCGTTTTCCCGTCACTTTTTGATTCAGGTATTTTAAAAATAACAGCTAAATATTTTTTAATGTAAGCACAACACTTATTTTTATAGAGCAAATAAACTTTGCAAGTTTTAACAAATAGAATGAATAAAACAATCATTATCAATTCATCAACATACCGATTTCTGTTACGTCAAGCCTGTTTCTTTTTGATTTGTTTTTTAATTCTTGCCTGTAATTCAAATCAAAAAAGCATAGAACCTGAAAACAGATCAGGTTTGAGAGAACGGAATTCAGTTAATTCAGACTGGAAATTTTACAGGTATGAAACTCCCGAAAATGCAGACAATTTAATTTATGATATTCGTCCTGAAATACTTGACAGGCAAGACAATAAAGTAGCTGACAGCAAACCTGAAGAAGCAGTTACGACAGAAAAAAAAGAAGGTGTTCTGAAAGACTGGATACTGCCAACCGGTAACAATTTTATTAAGGAAACTGAGAAAAGATATATTCGTCCGGAAGGTGATCCCGGTTCAGATTTTCCGTTTGTACAATTTAATTTCGATGACAGTCAATGGGAAACCGTTAACCTGCCTCACGATTGGGCAATTAAAGGACCTTTTTACAAAGGTGAGCCTGCTGAAGTTGGCGGTGGAATGGGCCGGTTACCCAGTCACGGAGTTGCCTGGTACCGTAAAAAACTGAATATTCCTGCTTCAGATGCAGGAAAATCTGTTTTTCTCGATATTGATGGTGCCATGTCGTATGCAATGGTCTGGCTGAACGGGCACCTGGTTGGTGGCTGGCCTTACGGATACGCATCCTGGCGGGTAAACCTCATTCGTTTTATCAATCCCGGGGGTGAAAATCAGCTGGCTATCCGGTTGGATAATCCAAATTATTCATCACGCTGGTACCCCGGCGGAGGTATTTACCGGAATGTGTGGCTTGTTAAAACAAATCCTGTTCATGTTGCACAATGGGGAACTTTTGTAAGCACAAAAAATATCACTTCAAAATCGGCTGAAATTGAAACAGAAGTTTCTATCGACAACGATTCAGAAACTGAAACAAAAGCTGAAGTAACTACACAAATTTTTGCCTGTGGTTCAGATGGAAATAAAACAGGCAAACCGGTCGTCGAAATACCGAAAATAATCACACGGGTCGGAGCAAACAGTAATTCAGTAACAAAAAGTAAAGTTGTTTTGAATTATCCAAAACTTTGGGGTCCACCACCGACACAAACTCCAAATCTTTATGTTGCCATCACCACAATATTAAAAAACGGCAAACCGGTTGACAATTACGAAACCCGGTTTGGAATCCGGTCGGTTGAATTTGATCCTGACAAAGGAATTCTGGTGAATGGTGAAAAAATCAGAATTCAGGGAGTAAACCAGCACCATGATTTGGGCGCCCTTGGAGCTGCATTTAATACCCGGGCGGCTGAACGTCAGCTGGAAATACTTCGCGAACTGGGATGCAATGCGATCCGCATGGCACACAATCCTCCTGCTCCCGAATTACTGGAACTGACTGACAGGATGGGTTTTCTGGTGATTAATGAAATTTTCGATTCATGGGAACGAAAAAAAACACCGCACGATTTTCACCTGATTTTCCCTGATTGGTATGAACAGGATACCCGTGCTTTTGTCCGTCGAGACCGCAATCATCCTTCAGTTTTTCTCTGGAGTTTTGGCAATGAAGTCGGAGAACAATACACAGCCGGAGAAGGAGCAAAGGTTGCGCAAAAACTTTGTGATATTGTGAAAGAGGAAGATCCGACCCTGCTTTCATCTGCTTCGATGAATTATGCAAAACCGGATATGCCTTTTCCGGCAGTTATGGATGTTATTTGTCTGAATTACCAGGGTGAAGGAATAAGAAACGCACCGGCTTATGAAGGGTTGCAGGGCATTCACACTCCCCCGCTCTACCCCGCTTTTCATGAAAAATTTCCTGAAAAACTGATCTTAAGCAGCGAAACTGCGTCTGCCCTGAGTACACGTGGCACTTACCTTTTTCCTGTATCCGACGGGATAAGCGCGCCTGCGAAAGACGGTTCGGGTGGCGATCCTGTAACACAGTTAGTCAGCGCTTACGAATTGTACACTGCGCCATTTGGTTCTTCAGCCGACAAAGTTTTTGCAACGCAGGATCAACACCCGTATGTTGCAGGTGAATTTGTATGGTCGGGTTGGGATTATCTTGGCGAACCTACTCCTTATTATGGGGCACGAAGCTCTTATTGCGGGATTATCGATCTGGCCGGATTTAAAAAAGACCGTTTCTACCTTTACCAGTCGCGATGGCGGCCTGACCTGCCGATGGTTCACATTCTTCCACACTGGAACTGGCCCGGCCGCACTGGAAAAGTCACACCTGTTCATATTTTTACTTCTGGCGATGAAGCTGAACTTTTTCTGAACGGAAAATCATTGGGACGAAAATTAAAAGGTGAGTTTGAATACCGGCTGCGCTGGGACGATGTAAAATACGAACCGGGGGAATTAAAGGCAGTGGCCTACAAAAACAGCATAAAATGGGCGGAAGAAACCGTTGAAACAACCGGTTCTCCTGCCCTGCTTAAAGCAACTGCCGATCGGGAAATTATTCATGCCGACGGAAACGATCTTTCTTTTATTACAATTGAAGTAAAAGATGAAAAAGGAAGAGTTGTACCTGATGCAAAAAACCTTGTTGAATTCAGTATCGAAGGTCCTGGCAAAATTGCTGCCACCGATAATGGTGATCCCACAGATTTGGTGGCTTTTCCTTCACTTAAGAGAAAAGCATTTGGAGGCCTGGCGCTGGTGATTGTTCAATCAAAGGAAAACGAAAAAGGAGAAATTGTGATTAAGGCAACATCCGATGGTTTAAAGGAAGCAGGAATCAAAATTAAGAGCGACTGATATCATTTCATTTTAAAAATGTAAATCATGAAAAATCGCTTTGTCAAAGTACATAATATAAATATGGTAAAAATTCTGATTTCTGCTTTAATGTTATTTCAGTATTGCATTGCGAGTTCACAAACCGGAGTAACGGAAACCTATATTAATCCTGTCATTCCCGGCGATCACCCTGACCCGACACTTACTAAAATGGGAAATGATTTTTACAGTTCAGGATCTTCATTCAATCCAACGCCAAAAATTTATCATTCCACCGACCTCGTCCACTGGGAAGTGATTTCCCAGCCGGTTTCAGCGTCGTGGAGCCAGTACGGAAACAGTCCGGGAGGCGGAATCTGGGGCGGCCACATGGTTTTTTACAAAGGAAGTTACTGGCACTTCTTTGGCAAAGGCGGTGGCAGCATGTATTTTGTCAAAGCCGAAAAACCTGAAGGTCCGTGGAGTGATCCTGTAAAAATGAATGTTCCGGCAGGAGTTCCGTCATTAGGCGTGGATAATTCCATTTTTATCGACGATGACAACAAATGGTATTTACTTACAAAAGCCGGACAGGAAAACAACCATATCGTTGAACTCGGCGACAACGGACAACCAAATGGGAAAGTCCTCAACTTAACCTGGCTGAATCCCAACTCCGAAGGAAATCCTTATGGCTGGGCCGAAGGACCGGTGATGTGGAAACACAAAGGATATTACTATTACAGTTTTGCCCAGCACCTTGTTGGCAGTCAGTATGTGATGCGCAGCGATACACTGACAGACGAAAAATCAAAGTGGACAATCATCGGCACAAATATTTTTACAGGCACAGTTGGTGCATACAGCACTCCCAATCATATTTCACCGGCAGTTGAACTGGAAGACGGTACCAGTTGGGTAATTGCACACAGCTACCACAGCGAATACAAAGCACAGGGACGGCAGGGACTTCTTTGCCAGGTGGTTTACGATGCAAATGAATTTCCGAAAATACTGAGACCCCAGACAAACGAAACAACACCGCCGGCGTTGAAAAGCAACGGAATTCCCTGGATGGTGCCTCACTCCGACAATTTTAATTCTGCAGAACTTAATCCCGAATGGTCTTTTTTAGGATTTACTCCTGCAAATACCTGGTCTTTAACAGAAAAAACAGGATGGTTAAAACTGGCGCCCAACAGTTCAGGGAAAAATACGGTCATCAAAAACGACGGGGAACACAATTATTCGCTGATTACCAGGGTTGATTTTGAACCCACCGCTTCAACTCAGGAAGCCGGTTTGTGGATTATCAACGGCCCCGAAACACACCAGGTTAAATTAGTCAGTACCGCGGGCAGCGAAGGAAAGAAAGTAATTGCCTTCAGTTTTGAAAACACCAGGTACGAAGTGGAAAACCCTGTTGGTTCAGTAATCTGGCTGCGGCTTATCCGCAACGAGCACCTGATGTCAGGATATTTCAGTCCTGACGGTTTTTCATGGACCCAGGTTGGAACAACCATTAACGCAAATAATATTGATATTGAACAATCCCAGTTCAATAATTTTACCGGAAACCAGCAGGGATTGTATGTGAAAGGCAAATCCGCCTTTTTCGATCTTTACATTTACCGAGATGGTTATTCGGCAATTTCAGCAGCAAATCCTGCCAATAAATACAAATTGACGGTTACTGCAAGTTCCACACCTCCACATATTCTGTCGTCGGTAAATAATGCTGACTGGGCCATGTATGCGGGAGTTGAATTCGGAAACGATGATTACATAAAACAGGCTGACTCTGTGCAGGTTGAAGCTTCAAGCGCAACCAACGGCGGAGTGATTGAATTTTTACCCGATTCATTAAACGGAACTAAAATCGCAGAAATTGAAATTGGAAAAACCGGAAGTTGGTCAGTTTTTAAGAAATTTTCCGGCGCAATCGCTACTAAAATTTCAGGTTATCACGATGTTTATTTGAAATTCACCGGAGCAGGAACCGGCGAACTTTTCAGACTGAAAACCATCACTTTTTCGGATAAAGATATGGCAACTTCCTTAGTTAATCCCGACTTAAAAGTGAATCAGAATGAATATAAATTTGAACTGATGTATCCCGACCCGTTTTCCCCCGTGACAAAAATAAAATATTACGTTCCGCACAGCAGCGTTGTTTCTCTAAAGGTTTACAACGCAAATGGAACAGTGATTCAAACACTTTGCGAAGGAAACAAACAACCGGGCAATTACGAATTGACTTTTAATGCTGAAGTACTGCCAAACGGAATTTATTTCTGTCGTTTTACAGGTGGCAATTATGCAGAAACAAAAAAATTAATAATCGTAAAATAGAATTGCATATCAAAATTAAGAACAGGAAAAATGCTCTACCAGACAAAAATTAAGGTATTACAGTTTTATCGGCAGAAATTGATCTTTCTTGTTTTCATTGTGTTTTCTGTCAATGTTTCTTCTGTAGAATTTCAAAGTGTCAATTCGTTGTTTGGTATTTCAATCCGGGTAACAAATTCAGTCTGTAAAGATGACAACGGTTTTATCTGGGCCTCTTCCAAAACCGGGATAATGAGGCTTACCGGCGATGATTACCGTATCTATCAACTTCCGTACGACACAGAGGGCGTTCTGTTGGTCTGGCTTATTTACGCGAATTCAAAACTTACAGCCTACACGAATAACGGCCAGGTGTTTGTTTATAATCCGGTCAGCGACAAATTCAACCTGCTGTTTAATCTGAATAGACTTCTCGATAACAAAAATTTTGACGTTTTCTCCATGCTTGCCGATGCTGACGACGATTACTGGATTGCATTGAATACAGGTTTATACAGGTACCATGCAGGAAAGCTGGAAATGATCGGTAATATTTCTGAAACAAGATACTCCCTGATCAGTAGTGATGAAAGTAATTTTTTGATTGCCAGCGCCGAAGGAATCCGTAAATTCGATATTCAAACCATGAAAAGCTCCCTGGTTTATCAAATGAACGGAACTGATCTGAATTCGGTTTCTTCTTTATTTCTCGACCGGGCCCGGAATAAACTCTGGATGGGAACGCTTTCGAACGGATTGTTTTGGTATAATTTTAATTCAGGAGTTTTTTCAGGAGTTTTAAAGTCAGCCATTCCGCAACAACCAATTCTGGCCATTGAAGAAAATTCAGATTCAACGCTTTTAATTGGTATCGACGGGCAGGGAATATGGGAACTGGATAAACAGGGAAACAAGGTTTTAAATGTTTACAAGGAAAGTGTTGACGATCCGAATTCCTTACCCGGAAATGGCGTTTACGATATTTTTTACGAGCCGGGGAAAAGAGTCTGGGTTGGAACAATCAGCGGAGGTGTGGCATTTTACAATGTTGCATCGCCTGTGGTAACGCAGATTGTTCATCATCCCAACTACGATAATTCGCTGGTAAATAATGATATAAATGATATTTTAGAAGACAGTGACGGTAAAATCTGGTTCGCCACAAACAACGGGATCAGTGTCTGGAATCCGTTGACCAATCAGTGGAAAAACCTTTTCAGCGATAAACTTAAACAGGCGCAGGTTTTTCTCACACTTTGCGAAGACAATAAAGCGCAGATCTGGGCCGGAAGTTATTCTTCGGGTGTTTCGGTTCTCGATCGGAGAACCGGGAGAGAACTGGCACATTATGCCCGTGGCGAAAAGGATTCGCCAAGGATGAGCAATTTTATTTTCGACATTTTCGACGACAGTCAGCACGATTTATGGATCGGAGGTGTAAATGGCAGATTTGTGTGTTACAAACCGGATGAAAATAAATTCAAAACCTATTCCGATGAATCCGTCAGCTCGTTTGCCCAATTCTCTTCCAGCCAGATTCTGGTTGGCCTCAGCAATGGTTTATCAGTGTTAAACAAGGAAAACGACAGTTTAAAAACTTTAATAACCGGGATTGTGGTTCAGGATATTCTTGTTTTTGGCGATGAAATATGGATTTGTTCAAGTGGAGAAGGATTAATCTGGTACAATTTCAAAACAGGAGAAATTAACAAGTACACAACCGATTCGGGCCTTCCCTCCAATTTTGTAAACAGTATTATTTATGCCGGAAATTACCTTTGGCTGGGGACGGAAGGTGGTTTGTGCAGATTTGATCCGAAAGAAAAAACAGCCCTGACTTTTTCATCGGTTATACCACTGTCATCCATTTCTTACAATAAAAGTGCAGTTACAGCATTAAAAAACGGAAAACTCGCCTGGGGTACCAACAAAGGAGTTGTTCTTTTTACACCCGATTCACTGAAGGAAGTTGTTGCCGCGGGAAGAATTTATTTTCAGGATTTTACGGTTTCCGGACGATCTATCAGGGATAATTCATCCTTCAATTTAAACATACCTGTTGACAAACTTGAAAACATCAGTTTGAAATATTTTCAGAACACGATAAGTATTGAACTCTTGCCGCTAAATGTTACCACCGGGGCAAAGTTTTCGTGGAAACTCGATGGTTTTGATAAAGATTGGTCAACTCCCACTGGCAACCGTATTATCACTTACACTAACATTCCGAGCGGGAAATTTACGCTTCAGATTAAACTTTTCGACAGTTCGTTAACGCAGGTTTTAAGTGAGCGATCGGTTAAAATACGCATGATTCCTCCTTTATGGAAAAAAGCCTGGTTTATCATCCTGAGCATTGTTGTGGCAATTGGCATATTAATTCTGTCGCTTCTGTATTACATCAACAGTCTGAAACAGAAACACACAGAAGAGAAAGTGAATTTCTTTACCAATACCGCACACGAAATAAGAACTGCGTTAACCTTAATAAAGGCACCAGTTGAAGAACTCTTGCACGAAAAAAAGCTGTCGGAAACAGGAAAGCAATACCTGCAGATTGCAGTTAAACAGGCCCGGCAACTTTCGGCGGTTGTCACCCAATTGATGGATTTCCAGAAAGTTGATGTTGGGAAAGATGTTGCTTCCCTGAAAATGACTGATGTTGTAAAACTGATTTCGAAACGAACACTTCTGTACGAATCGTTTGCCAAAACAAAAAATGTTCATATTCAGTTTATCACAAATCCGGAAAGTTATGTAACCGCAGTCGATGAATCAAAATTGGAAAAAGTAGTCGACAACCTGATTTCGAATGCTGTAAAATACTCGCATAACAGCGGGACTGTCGCTATCGGATTTAAAGGAGAAAAAAGCAGGTGGACACTTTCGGTAAAAGATCAGGGAATAGGAATCAGCAAAAAAGCGCAACGAAAGCTTTTCAGGGAGTTTTACCGTGGAGAGAATGCGATGAATGCAAAAATTCCAGGTTCGGGAATCGGGCTTCTTCTTGTAAAAAATTACGTTTCCATTCATGGCGGTACTGTTTCTTTTGAAAGCCAGGAAAATGTGGGTTCCACATTTTATGTAGAAATTCCATTTAAAGAAGTGCCGGAATATGAGCAACTGAAATCTTTTGACGAACCTGAGATCAGTATTGAAATTGAAAACAGCATTGAACTGACTTCGGAGACCATTACTGAAAAAAATGATGGAAAAAAGATGAATATCCTGGTTGTGGAAGACAATGAAGATCTGTGCAATTTTATAGCCGGGAAATTGGAAGAAGAGTTTACAGTTTTTACGACTGAAGATGGCGAGAAAGCGTGGCAACTGATTATGACACATGCCCCCGACCTGATTGTTTCGGATATTATGATGCCGAAAAAAAACGGTTTCGAATTATGCCAACAGGTTAAAACCACCTGGGAAACTGCGCATATTCCTGTAATCCTGCTCACTGCGCTTACCGATAAAGCAAAACAGTTACAGGGATTGGGTCTGGGAGCTGACGATTACCTCACGAAACCATTCGACATGAATCTGCTGGCCCAAAAAATCAGGAGCATAATCCGCAATCGTGAAGTTGTAAGTGAAAAAGCTTTAAAACTGATTAATAAAGACACGACAGAACCTCTGCTGAACAACGAAATCAACGACAAATTTGTGAAGAAACTAATGGAAGTTGCCTGGGCAAATATGGCCAATGCCGGATTCGACAAGGATGAATTTGCTTCGGCAATGAACGTGAGCGCATCGCTACTGTATAAAAAAGTAAAGTCGTTTACCGGCCAATCGCCCACCGATTTAATCAAAACCATCAGGCTGCGACATGCAACAGAATTGTTAAAATCGCGAAAATACACTGTAACTGAGGTAAGCGAAATGTGCGGTTTTAGTAGTGTAGGCTATTTCAGTACTGTATTTAAAAACTTCTTTGGCAAATCACCTTCTGAAATATTGGAATAAACTTAATTTCTCGGTCTTAAATATCATTTAATTACATTAAAGACTGCAGAATTGAAAATTATATTTGCCACTAATATTTTTTGTTGTGTCCGGCAAGGCACGCGATCAAATAGCACGCGGAAATGGAGGCTTTTTTTATTTCAAAAACCCATACTCATATACTTTTGGTTCAATTTTCTTTTGAAGTTTTTTTAGCTTTTCACGCAAGGTTGATATAAGACTCATGTAGGTTGTATCTTCACTTTTGTTGTTCATTTTCCCTTGTTGGTTTCTGCCCTGAAAATGCTCGCGTATATCGTACAGCGAAGCATTTACATTACACTTTGGTTGTGCATGGTAATATTTCCATAATTCCCTGCCTGCATTAAAAACTTCTTTTGCTTCGGGCGAAAATTGCAAGATTTTATCGTAGTGTGGTTTTGGTTCTAAAAGAATTGAAAAAATATTCAATGGTTCGTCGTCTTTTTTGATTTTGCCATTAATAAATTTCGACATAAAGTTGCTTTCAAATTTTTCCCTTGCATTTACTTCATGTTCAGTAAAAGGTATCCAATGGTTGACTCCGTATTTCGATAGTATGTTGTTATTAAACAAGGTAAAAGTCAGGCAATCATTCTGAAATTCAAAATCACCTTTCCAGCCGTCGTTTGGAGATAAAAACTGGTCGCGGTCATTAAGCCAGGTTTGACTTAAACATTTTCTTACTGCATAATACACCGAAACTGGTATTAGATTTTCCTTACTGATCCATATTCCCCGTGGATTAGCCATTTGTTCTTTTTTGTTGAGAATATAAACAATTCCATTTTGCTGAAAATCATTACCATTAGTACCAGCAAGAAATCCGATAAAATTCTTTTCGTCTTTTGCTTTAAAATGAGAAATCCATTTATTAATAAAATCACTTTTAACTGTAACATTAAACTCTTTTTGTCCAATGTAATTACCATTTTCATCGTAAATATCAGATTTAGTACTTTGAAATGCTATTTTATTTGCTGTATTCCATATTTTAAAACCAATAGGAAAATTACCCTTTACATTATCAAAAGTAAATGCTGGCACTAAAAATGATTTAACTAATTCCGCTTTAAAAAATGCTCTAAAGTCATCAAAAGCTGCACCTTGTAAGTCTTTGAGCTTAGAAAACTCTGCAATAATACAACCTTCAATTTCACTGTAAATGCGTGATTTAAACAAAATGTAAATTTCTCTCCCAGCTGTACCTACCTTTTCTGCATATTTATCATGTATTTTTGATTGGTTTACACCTGCTTTCCCCTTTTCACCAATACTTGATACCTCAGCATACGGCGGATTAATGTATAAAACAAGTTTTTTTCGTTTTTCAGGATTGTTGATGATTTCATGCAGCGGTTTTGGCAGTGTTGAAAAATCGTCGTTCAGAAAATCGAACTGAAAAACATGGTCTTCGAGCAAATTAGCACCGTTTTTAATACGGTCGTGCATTACTTCCACATCCTGTTTGTCGAGCGTGGAAACCCAGATATTGTATTTGTTGGTTAATCCGTTTACAAGGTTTCCTGTTCCTCCGGCACAATCCCAAATATAGTATTCATCCTGCCAGTCTTCGCCCAATACATCTGTAAGGTATTTCTGCGAAAGTTCAACCCAGATTTGAGGTGTAAAAAAGCTGCCTTTGCGTTCGCGCACATCCTGCGGCACAAGTAAATCGCGGCGTTCAACAATATAGACCCAATATTCTTCTTTGGGTGGGCGTTCGTACCGGTTCCAGAATTGAGTGTGTGCTAACTGCTTATCATTAAATTCCACACTGCTTGTTGTATATGCCCCATATTCGTCAAGATGCCTGTTCAACTCATATTTTGTGGTTCTCAGTACCACAAACAGCTTGTCTTTTAAAGTAACATTTTCTGCCGAAAGTAAATCGGCCAGATAAAAATCGCCGTCAATTACACCCTTTTTCTTTGCAATATCCCAGTTTACGGCAATAGTAGGTTTAACTGTTTGCAGCCATTTATTGTAAATAACCATAAAATTGTTTTTGTCAATTCTGGTTTTGGTCATTCCCAGCTTCCCGACAATAAAATTGGCCTTAATAAAGCGCTTGAGTTCTTTATCGTCTTTTTCGAAATCAAAAAGCAGTGCCTTCTGGTCGACGGCAGTTTTTACTTTTTCGCGAACCAATTTAAACTCTTTTGTTTCATAGTCAGAAGGAGTTACATTCCAGTTAAAGTCATTCTGATAAAAAATATCGTGAATTTCGTTGTATGGAATAAATGCAATTTTACCGCCATCAAAAGCGCCGAGCATCGGCGGTGGCAGAAACTTGTCAAAAGTTTTGGCTTTTCCAATTGTCAGTATCAACTGAACAATTGAGTTATAAATATCGGAAGAACCTCTTTTTGCCTCAGCCCAAAGCAATGATTCGTGCTCAAAAAGCTCCATTTGTGTTTGTTGCAAACAAACACAAAAGTCAACATTGCCAATAATTTTCGTGCAATCGTAAACACCGAAATAGTCTTGTGCAAGTTTGTTTTTAAGTTCCTCTTCTCGGATGTTTGAGTATTTCATTTTAATAATCGATTTTCTTATTTTTTATATAATTTATAATTGCCTTTGGTAGTTGGGTTTGTCTTTAATTTGAGATTTGGTTTTGGCCATGGTGTTTTTTGGTATCAGTAAATTTGATGAGGGTTAAAAATAGAAATAATAACGGAATAAATGCCAACTGAATAGCAATAGAAAAACAGGCTTATTTACTTATTGGGCAAGTTCAGGGCTCGTCCCCCTTTGATACAAAATAAAATCAATAAAGCGACTGTATTTTTCAAAGGGGAAATTAACGGGGGATTAAAATGCCGAAGCAAACGGTTTGAACTTGCAACACTGCACGTAAATATTACACCGACCAGATGTTAAGCAATTCTGTTCCCAAACCGTTAACCCCTGTTGATTAAAAGCCATGATGAAAGGGATTTAAACAAACCCGGCGGTATTTTGTAAACAAAATGATTTGTGGGTTTTGTTTTTTTGACTTAGAGTTTCCTTGTGATTTTTTTAATCAGGAAACCGGGATTTAACCACATTTTATTGGGGCTGAAGCTCGGCTTCCTTATAACCCGGTTATCCCAAATTATAAATTGAATATCTAAAATCGAAATAACTCGTAACATCAATTGCCTACTTTTACCAAAACCTGATTCCAATTAAAAATGAAGGAACTTTTAGTATTCTTTTACATTGCTTTTTAACCAGCAGTTTTCAGTATATTGCCAATGAAAACTTAAACTAAACTTATGAAGCTACTATTTTTTTACCTTTTACTTTTTGCCTCCTTTAACAGTTTCAGTCAATCAAATTCAAAAAGCTGGAAAGACCTCAATTATGCCGGTGATTCAATGAATTATCATAAACTGGACATTTATTTGCCAAACGAAGTGAAGTCGGAATATCCGGTTGTAATTTCAATTTACGGGAGTGCCTGGTTGGCCAATAATGCAAAGGGAGCCGACCTTCCTACACTCGGAAAAGCTTTGCTTGAGGCCGGTTTTGCCGTAGTAACTCCAAACCATCGTTCGAGCTTTGATGCAAAATTCCCGGCACAGGTGAACGACATAAAAGCTGTCATCAGGTTTGTCAGGGCAAATGCCGAAAAATACCAACTCGATACTTCTTTTGTAGGTATTACAGGCAGTTCGTCGGGCGGAAGTCTTGCTGCTATGGCCGGAACTACTGGTAATGTAAAAAAGTTTGCGCTCGGTTCAGCCACTGCAGATATTGAAGGAACAGTCGGCATCAATACAGCATTCAGCAGTTCTGTTGATGCTGTGGTTGATTGGTTTGGGCCAACAAATATGCTGGTAATGGATTCATGCGGCGGAACCGATTTTATTCATAACGATGTAAAATCTCCGGCATCACTTTACATTGGCGGGCCCATTCAGGAAAACAAGGAAAAAACGTTGTTAGCCAGTCCGATAACTTATATCGATGTGAATGACCCGCCGTTCCTGATTTTCCATGGCGATAAAGACAGGGTGGTTCCGCACTGTCAGAGTGTTATTTTTTATGAAGCGCTGAAGAAAGCAAAAGTTCCGTGTCAGTTTGTTTCAGTTCCGGGCGGCGGGCATGGCCCGGGAGTTCAGGTTGAGCAAAATCTGAAAATGATGACTAACTTTTTCGTCAGGGAAATGAACAGGAAAAAGAAGATTTATCACACAGGAGCTTACCGGAACCTCTTTCTCGAAGCGGGTTACACTCAGGCCGAAATCGATAAAAAAGTGGCAAAAGCATACCACGATTTATTTGAAGGGCCAAATAAAATCTATTTCGAGGTTGGCGATTCGATGGGATATGTATCGGATTTGAAAAACCACGATGTGCGAACTGAAGGTGTTTCGTATGGAATGATGGTTGCCGTGCAGCTTGATAAAAAAGAGGTTTTTGATCGCATCTGGCGCTGGTCGAAAAAATACCTTCAGCATCAGGAAGGACCGCGTGAAGCTTATTTTGCATGGAGTTTTAATCCGGCGACAATGAAACAAAATTCACCCGGCTCAGCTTCCGATGGCGAACTCTACTTTATTACCGATCTTTTGTTTGCCTCAAATCGTTGGGGAAACAACACCGGAATAAATTATTACGCCGAAGCACGCCGGATTCTGGATGCCATGTGGAAAAAAGATGGCACCGGTAATATTTATAATATAATCAATGTTGAGCATAAACAAATTTCATTTGTCCCTGAAGGAAATGGTTACACGTGGACCGATCCATCGTATCATTTGCCCGCATTTATGGAAATCTGGGCCGAATATGCCAACGACGGACACGAACAGTTTTACCGCGACTGTGCCGATACTTCGCGTGTTTTTCTGCACCGGGCCTGTAATCCGGTAACCGGGTTGAATTATGATTATACCAAATTCGATGGAACACCAAATTCCACCCGCTGGATGCCGGCTGCATTCCGTTACGATTCGTGGAGGGTTCCGATGAATATTACGATGGATTACGTTTGGTTTGGGAAAGACAAAGCCTGGCAGGAAGATTATGCAAAGCGACTTCAGAATTTCCTGCGTTCAAAGGGAATCGGTCAGTTTGAAGACCAGTTTAACCCCGATGGAACACAGCCGGAATTTATTCTTCAGGCGGGTGGGTTCAGAAAACTAAGACATTCGCTGGGTTTGGTTTCCACGGCAGCTTCAACTTCACTGATTCATACTGAAAATGATTTCGATTTTGCCCGTGAACTCTGGAATGCAAAACTTGAACCTTACGAAGACGGTTATTTCGACCCGTATTACGATGGGTTGCTGTACTTGTTCAGTCTGATGCACTTAAGTGGAAAATATCAGATAATTAAACCACAAAATAATATCAGTAAATAGAAAATAGTATTTATAATAATCCAAAACCAATGAATTATCGATCTGCAAGCTTTTTTAAGCATTTGAAACAAAAGGTCTTATCGTTAAAAATTTCCTCAAAACTTGTTTTCTTAATCATGGGAATTTCATCGACCCTGTGGTTTTTAGTACGTGTAATTCCAAAACCACAACGGGCAGCATATCCATGCATGAGGGCAGCAGCCCCGGTTATGTCAGGGTTTGTACTCTACCTGCTTTCGCTTGGCGGAATGACCTTGTTTTTTCGGAAAGCAGTGTCAAAGATTAAACAGGCAAAATATTTAACTGCTGCTTTTTCGTTGATTGCCTGTTTGATATTGTTGGTTGTATTTAACTGGAACAGCTCCCAAAAAGTATATTCCCGTACTTTTGGATTCACCCGTGGCATATTACCCGATGGACCAAATAATCCGATGGGTACCGGAATAGGTGTTATACCTGGTCGCGTTGTATGGTCATGGGATCCTGCAGCTACCAATGAAAATTGTAAAAACGTAATCACTGACGCATTTTTTATGGCAAAAAACAACAATAACACCGTCATATTTGAAATGATGGACAAATCCATAAAAGAACTGGCCGGAAAAGACAATGTCAAAGACGCCTGGGATGCCATCTTTAAAAATTTTAATGAACGAAAAACCGGTATTGCATCGGGCTATTCAAGCGGGCAAACTATTTTTATTAAGGTAAATAACGGACAGGCCGGTTGGGCAATAAATTGGTCCAACCTTTCAGAAACCGGAACCACCTCTCAGATGACAGGATTGAAAAATGCAGCGATGGCCGGCACAACACCATCAACAGTTCTGGCCGTTGTCAGAGAGTTGGTTGATACATGCCATGTACCACAGGAAAATATTTTTATTGGAGAACCAATGACCCATGTATATAAAAGCATGTACGATGCGATTCATGGTGCTTATCCAAACGTAAAAATTCTCGACAAAGATGGTTATACCAATCTTGGACGTACAAAATCAAAAGGTTGGTCTGATCCTGTTATTTATTATTCTGATAACGGAGATTTGATGCCTGATGCATATCGCGACGATTTAATGCAGGAAATGGTTGATGCGGATTACCTGATAAACGCAGCAGCTCTTAAGGCACATGCACGAAACGGTGTATCACTTAACGCAAAACTTCATTTTGGATCACACGGAAATCATCCGGGTGGTTATGGATATGGTTCTTTTTATTTGCATGCCGGGCTTATTTGCACTGTGGATAACGATGTGATGACCTCGGGTGTGCGCGGGGACTATGGAATGTACAGGGTTTTGGTTGATTTAATGGGGCATGAAAAACTTGGGAGAAACACAGTTTTGTTTTTGGTCGATGGGCTTTGGGGTGGTGTTGAAGCGACTGATATGCCGGTAAAATGGGGAATGGCACCATTTAATACCGATTTTCCAAGTTCGATATTTATTTCACAGGATGGTGTTGCAGTAGAATCGGTCTGCCTTGATTTCTTAAGAGCTGAAGCCGATAAAAACAGGTATTTTAACGACCGGCCATTTTTCCCCGCTGTTGACGACCATTTGCACCAGGCGGCTGACAAAGCCAACTGGCCAAAAGATATAGTTTACGACCCGGAAGGTGATGGCTCTGAGATTTCATCGTTGGGAGTGCACGAACACTGGAATAACCCAACGGATAAGCAATATTCGAAAAACCTGGGTACAGGACAGGGAATAGAATTGGTCAAAATCCTGAAAGGAGAGGTTGTCGGAATAAATGAATTGGCGAAAAACGAAATCAGTTTAAAACTGTTTCCCAATCCGAGCACTGCAAATACTAATTTGACCTTTACATTGAATGCAGATGCAAAGATATCTGTGTCTCTGATTTCTTCTGATGGAAAAAGCATTGAGCTGATAAAAAATGAATATCATAATTCGGGGACTACTGAACTCCCCATCAATACCAGCCAGTTGGTAAAAGGGATGTATCTGTGTCGTTTGGAAGCAGATTCCGGGACAGAAAAAAATATACAAACTATAAAATTAATTGTCCAATAACCACTGTTGGGTTATAATCCCGATGCATTGCTAATCAGTATTGGTTGAAACAAAAAAGTAAACGTGAAACATGAAATACATAAAAATCCTGCCTTTTATACTAATCACTTTGTTTTGGTCGTGTTCTGAAAAGAACATTATAGAAGAACCTGATAATGACACCATAAAACAAATTTCTGCGCCGGTTAATTGCATTGCTGTTGACAAAAACAATACGAAATGGATTGGAACAAACGACGGCCTTTATAAAAGTGTTTCCGGCGGATTTAAGTTGGTGGAACTTTCTGTCACCGGGAGAATATACTCCCTGTATTATAACGAACCGCTGAACAATCTTTGGATTGGTACAGAAATCAGTCTGCTGGAAGCAAAAACCGAAGGTGGGAACTGGACAGAAAATGTCATTCCGAACGAAAAACTAAGTAACCCGAAAATACTGTCCATTTACAAGGATAATAATTCAAAAATCTGGTTGGGCAGCGAAAAGGGATTGAGTTTAAATTATGGGGAAATCTGGAAAAAGGAAAAATTCAGGGTAAATATTCAAAACAAGCTTTTTGCAACTGAAATTGAAAATTACACCATTAACTCAATATGCAGTTGGGATGGCGATTACTTTTTTGCAACAAGCGGAGCCAAACTTTACAGGGCTTTTGATTACAATGCAGCTGTCGATGCTTTTTCGGGAGCAACACAATGGGATCCGCCTTACAATGGCACAAGTATTACCGACACAATGTTTGTTGTTTTTGTTGATAAAACAGGAAATCAGTGGATGGGAGGCACAGAAGGTATTCAGGTTCATACTGGTCACGACCCGAAAGATTTGGCAAGTTTTACCTACTATTCCGACGAACTACCTGATAATTATGTACTGGCAATAAATCAGTCACCCAATGGCGATATTTGGGTTGGCACCCGAAAAGGAATTGGTAAGTTTAACGGTTCACAATGGGAGAAAATAACTGTTGGACTGCCCGACCTTTATGTCACATCTATTGCGTTTGACAAAGATGGAAAAGCCTGGATTGGCACAAAAAAAGGATTGGCAATCCTGTAATTTTTCAAACCTGTGTATTTTCTGATGTAATTAAAACTTTAAAGTATGAAAATGAAATCAATTTTTTTATCCCTTTTTATCTTGGCTGGCGCTATCGCAGTTGCGCAAAATATACAACCTGCTGCCCCCGGTTTCGATGTGTTTCGTACCGATATTCCACATGGAAAAATCGACACCATCAATTACAATTCCACCACCGTTGGAACCACCCGGCAGGCGCTTATTTACACACCTCACGGTTATTCAAAAGAAAAAAAATATCCGGTGCTTTACCTTTTGCATGGTATTGGTGGCGACAAAATGGAGTGGCTCAACGGTGGTCATCCTGAAATGATTCTTGATAACCTTTATGCAGAAAAAAAGGTGGAACCCATGATTGTGATTATGCCTAACGGACGCGCCATGAAAGACGACCGGGCTACCGGAAACATCATGGCTCCCGATAAAGTACAGGCATTTGCCACTTTCGAAAAAGATTTGCTCAACGACCTGATTCCGTATGTTGAAAAGAATTTCCCGGTAATTGCTGACCGCGAACACCGCGCCATTGCCGGTTTATCGATGGGTGGCGGGCAGTCGCTCAATTTTGGTTTGGGCAACCTGAATATTTTTGCGTGGGTGGGCGGATTTTCTTCAGCTCCCAACACAAAAAGTCCCGAACAACTGATTCCCGACCCTGCAAAAGCCAAAGAACAACTCAAATTGTTGTGGATTTCGTGTGGTGACAAAGACGGGTTGATTACTTTCAGCAAACGCACCCACGAATACTGCAAATCCAACAACATTCCGCACATTTATTTCATCGAACACGGCTACCACGATTTTAAGGTCTGGAAAAACGGACTTTTTATGTTTTCACAACTGCTGTTTAAACCGGTTGATGTGGCATCGTTTGATAAAATCAGCATGGCCGGAACACCTGCCGAATCGAATATCCGCTCGGCAAAATATCCGCAGATGTTGCCTGATGGAAAAGCCATTTTCAGGATAAAAGCGCCCGAAGCACAAAAAGTTCAGCTCGATTTGGGCAAAAAATACGACATGGTGAAAAATGCCGAAGGCGTTTGGGAAGCCACCACCGATTCGCTCAGCGAAGGTTTTCATTACTATTCGCTCATCATCGATGGCGTTGCCGTTTGCGATCCGGCCAGCGAAACGTTCTACGGAATGGGCCGCATGGCCAGCGGGTTCGAGGTTCCGTTTAAAGGCGATGACTATTACACCCTCAAAAATGTTCCGCAAGGCGACACCCGCATTAAACGCTACTATTCCAGCGTGTTGAATGCATGGCGTACTTTTTACCTGTACACACCGCCCGGTTACGACGAAAACACAACCGAAAAATACCCGGTTTTATACATTTTGCATGGTGGCGGCGAAGACCAGCGCGGTTGGGCAACTCAGGGCAAAACCGATGTTATTCTCGACAATCTCATTGCCCAGAAAAAGGCTGTTCCGATGCTGGTGGTGATGGTGGACGGAAATATGCCCGTCGGCGGTTTTGGCGAAGAATCTCTGAAACTTTTCGAAAGGGAACTGAAACAGTTGGTGATTCCGTTTGTGGAGAAAAACTACCGGGTGAAAACCGATGCCGGTTCGCGAGCTTTGGCCGGTTTATCGATGGGCGGACTGCAAACGCTCCATGCCGGCGTGAAAAACACCGAGATGTTTGCTTACCTCGGCGTTTTCAGTTCGGGCTGGTGGGCCAACCAACCGGCGCTTGCCAATCCGCAGTATGACTTTATGAAGGCAAATTCAGAAAAAATAAATACCAACCTGAAACAGTTCTGGATTGCCATGGGAGGAAAGGAAGACATTGCGTGGCAAAACTGCCAGACGATGATGGCCCGGTTCGACGAAATGAAAATCAACTACAAATACAGCGAATATCCGGGGGGGCATACCTGGCCGGTTTGGCGGAATAACCTGTACAACTTTGCGCAGCTCCTTTTTAAATAATATCCGATTTTTATTAGATCAGTTTACATGCGGATAATCAATAGATTAAATGAACAAAATCAAAAAAATATTTTAACAATTAAAAAACCTGAATTATGAAAAGAATATTTATTGCCTTAATATTGGTTGCAATTTGCGGAATCGCATCAGCACAATTTGCCGGCGTTCAGCGGGGACAACAACCGCAACCACTTCCCGAAGGTTTTAAACCTGCGTCAACCAACACTTTTTTATCGCCGTATCCGGCGGTAAATGCACAAACCCGGCAAGCGATGTTTCGGGTGGTGGCAAAAACTGCCCAGAATGTGCAGATTGATTTAAGCGGTAAAAAATACGACATGACAAAAGACACCGCCGGCGTGTGGACTTGTACATCCGAACCGCAGGTAGTTGGTTTTCATTATTATGCAGTGCTGATTGACGGCGTGGCAGTGATGGACAGAAATACCGAAGCTTTTTTCGGAAGCAACTGGGAATCGTCGGGCATCGAAATTCCAGAAGGCCCGGAAGGTGATTATTACCGGTTCAACAAAAACATTCCTCACGGACAGGTGCGGTCGATTTATTACTGGTCTGAAATCAACGGACTGGAGCGCCACATCAACGTGTATGTTCCGGCAGAATACGAGCAGAATCCCGATAAAAAATACCCGGTGCTGTACCTTGTTCATGGCTGGGGCGAAGACGAAAACGGCTGGTCGAACCAGGGACACATGGCCAATATTATGGATGGTTTGATTGCAGCCGGAAAAGCAGTGCCTATGATTGTGGTGATGCCCAGCGGCGACATCAAAACCAACTCCGATGTGCGCCAGGCTTCGGGCGAAGTCACCAAAATTTACGCTGAAAACCTGATTCCATATATCGACAAAACGTTCCGCACTAAAACCGACAAGCAGAATCGCGCGATGGCCGGTTTGTCGAGAGGTGGAATGCAAACTACCATGACTGTTTTTGCCAACATGGACAAATTCGCGTGGATGGGCACTTTCAGCGGATTTTTTGTGCGTGGCGACGATGTTGTAAA
>JBBIPU010000014.1:0-46718 GCA_037442685.1 Draconibacterium sp.
AAATAATGAAACGCAATTTTTTCTACTTTGGCTGGCGCGAACTCACCCGGTCGGCTTATTTCAGCAAAAATATGGCTGCAAAGGGAGTGCTGATTTTTCTGGCACTTTATTTTTCTGCTGTCGCACTTTTCATGGGTTTCAATTTAAGTGTGTTCATCGAAAAAAGTCACCCGGGACAGTTGCAGGTACCGATTTTCAATTCGCTGATTTTTGCTTATGTGGGCTTCGAACTGGTTTTGCGTATTATGGTGCAGAATTTGCCAACCTTCGGATTTCAGTCGTTTTTACTTTTTCCGGTCAAAAGAAAAAGAATTGCAAAATTCATGCTCAACAAGTCGATGCTGCACTTTTTCAATCTGCTACCTCTTTTTCTGGTTCTGCCTTTTACATTTAAATCAGCAGTTCACGAGTTGGAAACCCCGGTATTAATTGTCTGGCTGGCTTCGCTGTTTTTAATGATTTTTGTAAACCACTTTCTTGCCATTTACATCAAGTGGCGGACAAACGAGTCGAACTGGTTCTTTTATGGTTTTCTGGCGGTCGCTGCAGGTGTTTTCTGCATCGATCATTTTGGAGTTTTCGACATCACTGCAAACTTTGGGAAAATATTCGATTTTATTGTACAACAGCCACTAGCAGTTTTAATTTTTCCCGCAATAATCGTGTTTCTGTATATTTTAAATCTGAAATACCTTCTGAACCGCTTTTTCCTGGACGAACTATCGAAAAAGAAAAGTGATGAGATTACTCACGATTTTTCGTGGCTGAACCAGGTTGGCGAATATGGCAAAATGTTATCTCTCGAAGTGAAAATGCTTACACGTAACAAGCGCCCCAGAACAACATTGATAATGTCGGCATTATTTATTTTTTACGGATTACTGCTCTACCAGGATTACGACAAAAGGCCTTCCGAATTGATACTTGTACTTGGAGGAATGTTTATGACAGGTGTGTTTGGGATGATGTACGGACAGTTCTTCCCTGCCTGGCACAGCAGGTATTATCCGCTGTTAATGGCACAGAATGTAAAAATGAAACAGATTCTTCAGTCGGCATTTTTTCTGATGGCGGTTACCAATGTTGTTTTTTACCTTCTTTCGCTGGGTTACATGTTCATTACACCAAAAGTGCTTTACATTCATTTGGTTGTGATGCTGTACAATGTTGGGATCAATACTTTTGTAATTTTTGCGTTAGGTTTGAACAGCCGTAAATCGATCGATCTGGATCAAAGAGCCATGTTCAACTATCAGGGAATGAGCGCCACCAACTGGCTGATCACTTTCCCGATTTTGTTTGGCCCGCTTGCGGTTTATGGTCTTCTGACATTTCTCTTCGGAAATATTGCTGCGTATTTTGTTTTGGGAGGACTCGGTTTGCTGGGAATAATTTTTCACCCCCGATTAATCGATTATTTTACAAAACAATATTTAAAACGAAAACATACGATGATTGCTGCTTACAAAGCTACATAAGAAAAGCCTCCCCCCAACCCCTCCGTGGGAGGGGGGAAAGAAAAACATTGAATAAAGCAAAGAACAAATAAAACAAACAAAAATATTTTTAAATTCTCCCCCGCCGGGGGAGTTAGAGGGGGCTTCAATATGATACAAATAACAAATCTTCAAAAAGCTTACGGAGGAACAACTGTACTCGATATTCCGGAATTAAAAATTGAAAACGGCGATATTTTCGGGCTGGTCGGTAACAATGGCGCCGGGAAAACCACATTGTTTTCGCTTATTCTCGATTTAATCAGGGCAACGAAAGGAAGGGTTTTTATCAACGACATTCCGGTGGCAAAATCGGAAGAATGGAAAGCGATTACAGGCGCGTACATCGACGAAAGTTTTACCATCGGTTATCTTACCCCCGACGAGTATTTCAATTTTATCGGGGAACTACGCCAGATGAATGCCAACGACATTAAAGGATTCCTCGCTGATTTCTACGATTTTTTCAACGATGAAATACTCGGAAAAAAGAAATTCATCCGGAATCTTTCGAAAGGAAACCAGAAAAAAGTAGGTGTGGTTGCAGCATTGATGGGAAATCCGGAACTGGTTATTTTAGATGAACCTTTTGCCAATCTCGACCCGACTTCCCAGTTTCAGCTCCGTAAAATCATCAAAGAATCAGCAATTCAAAACAAAAAAACGTACCTGATTTCGAGCCACGACCTCGACCATGTAACGGATGTTTGTTCACGAATTGCCATTTTGCAGAAAGGACAGATTATTCGGGATGAACAAAAAACACAGTCAACATTGGCTGAACTGGAAGAATTTTTTACAGGTGTAAGGACAGAAAAACCGTTTTTGGAAGATTGATAAAAAAACATTTACTTTAAAGTTATTATAATAAAAGCAACCTTTAATCATATATTTCCAGCTAATCTAAAATCAATCCCTACTTATGAAACAATACTTTCTGCTCTTTTTGCTTTTTTCATTTTTAACTCCGGTTTATGCACAGAATTTTATGTTTGGAATTGAGAGCGGAGTAAATTATTCAAACATTCATCAATCGCAGGGAACTGATCATATTAAAGGACAACCAGGCCCAATTAATGGCATTTTTGTAAAGTTTGAACCTTTGAAATGGCTGGTTTTACAATCAGGAATAAATCATACCACCAGCTATTTTTATCAGAAAAACAATAATTATTATCCTGATTTTTACAATTCTGGATACTCTTCATCGTCATTTGCACCTTCTGATTACAACTACTCCAATCAGAATTTCAGTTTTCTCAGAATCCCGCTTTTATTAAAACTGAAAACTGATGGAAGGTTCAGTGCCGGGTTCGGAGGTGGCTTTTATTATGCAATTGTTACCAATGATGAGTACAGGGGGAAGGATAAAAAAATGCATTCAGAAGAATATATTAATGAGAATTTCCCTCCGCTCAATGATTGGGGTTCTATTTTGGCAGGATCGCTGAATTTTCAGATTGACAAGCATTGGTCGCTCTTTGCGGCGGGACAAATTACCAATGCAAAAACATACTTTTTAAAATCAATAGACGGAAAAATAGGTACTTCTGAAATTACTTTCGGAGTTGGCTATTCGCCTTTTAGTGAAAAAACTTTTTCAAATCATGCCGATTCAGCACCTTCCAGAGTGGTTTTATTGCCTCACGCAGGAGTTTTGATTTCGATGGCACACGCATCTGAAAATAATAAATATTACATGAATAAAGCAGGCTTTTCGGGTGGAATCTCGGCTAAATTTATTCTGAACAGTTATGTTTCGTTTAACACAGGGGCTTGGTTCGAAAGAAAAGGATACAGCCTTGATTACGGCGGAATTTATGATTTCGTTTATCTGCCTGCTGTGGAAAACGGATCGCAAAACACTTCACTTTTATCTTCCGATGTAAATCTTGATTACCTGACTTTCCCCTTTGTTTTTGAATATGCAACCGGCGAAAAATTCAGGTCCGGATTTAGTCTCGGCTTCTATTTTTCGTGGCTCCAAAATGCCTTTTCGCAAGGCGAAAGAACCGATACCTATCATTACGATTCGGGCTACAACATAACCACGTATTATTTTGAGAACGACCTTGACAAATGGATCAGAAACTTTGACTCTGGATTGATGTTTGGTTATCGGCTTGAATACTCAGCTTTTAAGAAAGCAGGAGTTTTTCTGGGTTTAAACCAGACAATCGGATTGGTCAATCTTTTTGAAAACCTGAATGAAATTCAGAGTCCTCCGCAACCTGTCAGTAACCTGAGTTTATTTAACCGCTCTACCACTGTGATGGCTGGTGTAAATATTCCACTCTCAAAATAAACAGCCATGAAAAAATATATCGGCATTTTGCTTTTAATTCTCCCTGTTTTTTCCTGTGAAAAATATCCTGAACCTGGCTACCTGGCCATGGAATCTTTTGGATTTGAACTGGTTGGTGAAAACCAGGGTGCAATTGCCGGTGAATATCTGGAGGATGAAGTCGGGATAATTGCTTATTACAACAGCGAATTCAGCTCAACTCCCGAAAAATTCCATGTTGAATTTACAGTGGTTTCAGGTGGTGGAACTCTGGAAAGTACGGTTGTTCAAGCTGATCAGGATAATAAAATGACAACCCGCTGGAAACTGGGGACTGAACAAAATCAGCAAACAGTAAAAGGTAAGATTTTTGATGCCAACGGGAAATTTTACTCTGAAGTCACTATTCATGCCACTGCCTTTTTTCTAAATAAAATAAATGTAATTACCGCTGGAGTTATCACTTCTATAAGCGATATGGTGACCGATACTAAAAATCATCGTTCTTTAATAATGGCTGGATATCATGGATTTTATGAGTTGGGTGAAAACTTTTATGACTGGAGGTTTAAATATAATAACAGCAGCCCTTATATTACCGAAATTGAAATTAACAGCAAAGGAATTTTATACAGTGTAAATCAGGATGGTAAATTGTTTAAGAGTAACAATTGGGGAGAATCATGGCAATATGTAGGCAAGCCAATTCCCGAAAACAACTACAGCTTAAATCTTTATATTACATCTGATGATTATATCTGGGTAACAAAGTGGGATTACGGAATTTACTGTTCAAAAGATGAGGGATTAACCTGGCAACATGACACGCTTGGTTTAGCTGTAAAAGAAGAAATGGGAAAGGTTTTTAAATTAGGAAATTCACATATTTCTGTTTCGGGGAGCAGTACACAGATTTTGCAAACATTCGATGACGGAATAACCTGGAAACCAATTAATACACCGTTATATACGCATGTAATTTATGTTACCGCAAAAAATGAAATAATAGCGTGCAATGAGGAAAATGGTTTTTCAATATATAAATCTGTTGATATGGGAATCACTTATAATAAAGTTTTAAAAGGAGAAGATGTATCCGGAAATTACCCATGGATTATGTTTGGCAATTACGGGCCAGATTATTATATGCTTGTTCCTGCGTTGGGCGTTTACAGGACTACTGATTTTGATAATTTTACACAAATTATGGATCTTGATAAACAGAATAAACTGTTTATTGATCATTTGGGGAACATTTATGCAATTGGAACAAATTGGGCTAATACCGGACCCGATCCATCCATGGTTTTACCTGCCGGTAGTTAATCAAACAAATCAGATTTATATTTATCAGTTCAGACTAAAATAGGATAAAGCAAGTTTTTTCTTTATTTTTATTGAGCATTTCAAAATCAGTTCGTTACTATGGAAGAAAGAGAATCAATTGCAAGTGAAGCTTATGCAAAAATGGCACAGTTATGCAGCCGTTCGGAACAATGTTCGGCCGACATCAGAAAAAAAATGATTGCCTACGAAATCATGGACGAACTGGTGGAAGAAATAATCTCAAAACTTAAAGAGGAAAAATTTCTTGATGACGAAAGATATGTAAAAGCTTATGTTTCCGACAAATTCAGATTGAATAAATGGGGCAGGATAAAAATGCGCCATTACCTGAAAGCCAAAGGTTTAAGTGACGAGCTAATAGATGTCGGGATGAAGGAAATTAAAGAAGATCAATACAAAAAGGTTCTGATTTCGACCATGAAAGAAAAAGCCAAAACCATCCGCAACAAGGAAAAATTCGAAAAAATGGGGCAAATCATCCGCTTTGCCCAAAGCCGGGGTTTCGAACCCGAAATGATACACCGGTACCTGAATGAAGTGGTTAAGTAGGCCGGTTTCAAATTACAATCAAATTTTCGCCAAAATCTTGTTACCTTTACGCCCCGGAAACAAAATATATTTAAAATGATTTTCAAAGACCAGGTAAATGATTTGCTGGAACGCCGGGATGCGTTGAGGAGGCATCTTTGACTACGATGCAAAATTAATCCAGCTTCAGGAAGAGGAACTGAAAACTCAGGATCCCGATTTCTGGAACAATCCGAAAGAAGCCGAAGAACAAATGAAAAAAGTCCGCTCAATTAAAGTGTGGACCGAAGGTTTTGATTCTGTGAATCAGCTTGTTGAAGATTTTTTAGTGCTTTACGAGTTTTTCGAGGCCAAAGAAGCCACCGAGACCGAAGTTGACAAAGCCTGGACCGAAAGTATCGAGGCGGTTGAAAAGCTGGAAGCTAAAAACATGCTGCGCAACGAAGAAGACCGGTTAGGAGCTGTTCTCAAAATCAATGCGGGAGCCGGTGGCACAGAAAGCAACGACTGGGCCGAAATGCTGTTCAGAATGTACACACGGTATGCCGAAAAAAGTGGCTACAAAATAAAAGTTGCCGACATGCAGTCCGGTGACGAAGCGGGTATTAAAAACTGCACTCTTGAAATTGAAGGTGAATTTGCGTATGGTTACCTGAAAAGCGAAAACGGGGTTCACCGGCTGGTGAGGCTTTCGCCTTTTAATGCACAAAACAAGCGAATGACTTCATTTACATCGGTTTATGTGGCTCCTTTGGTTGACGACACCATTGAAATTGAAATCAATATGGCCGATATCACCTGGGACACCTTCAGAAGTGGCGGCGCCGGTGGACAGAATGTAAATAAAGTTGAAACAGGAGTGCGATTGAAACATGCACCTTCGGGAATTATTATCGAAAACACCGAAAGCCGCTCGCAGCTTGGCAACAAGGAAAATGCACTCCGCCTGTTAAAATCGCAGTTGTACGAAATGGAACTGCGCAAGCGACACGAAAAAACGGCAGAAATCGAATCGCAGAAAAAGAAAATAGAGTGGGGTTCGCAAATCAGGTCGTACGTTTTGCAACCTTACAAAATGGTGAAGGACCTTCGGACAGGTTACGAAACCGGCAATGTAAATGCAGTACTCGATGGCGAACTCGACGGTTTTATAAAAGCTTACCTGATGGAATTCGGAGGGCAATAATAAATTACTTTTTTATTTGAAAAATTCACCGTCTTTTTTGATATTGCTGAAATTGTAAAAACAGAAAATTCATCCATGTTTTCAGACCAAAACTTTATCAACCGCGAAATCAGCTGGTTATCTTTTAACGAGCGTGTGTTGCAGGAAGCAGAAGATCCAAATACACCGCTTTTCGAACGGATCAGGTTTATCGGTATCTTTTCGAACAACCTCGACGAGTTTTTCAGGGTTCGTGTCGCTGCTGTCCGCCGGATGGTTGATTTTGGTGTGGATGAAGAAAATTTACTTGGAAATTACACACCCAAAGAACTTCTCGATAAAATTCAGGAGGTGGTAATCGGGCACCAGCAAAAGGTTCAGAACATTTTCAGGGATATTCTTGAAGAACTTAAAAAGGACGATATTTTCCTACTCAGTGAAAAAGATTTAAATCATCAGCAGGGTGTTTTTGTAAAAAAATACTTTTACGACAAGGTTTTGCCAAATCTGGTTCCCATTATGTTGCGCAAAAACAACAAATTCCCGTACCTGCGCGACCGTTCAGTTTACCTGGCTGTCAAGCTTTCGAAAAAAAATGATCCTGCCGATTTTGCTTACTCCCTTATCCGGATTCCATCGTTGTCGGTTTCCCGGTTCCTGGTTTTGCCAAAAAAAGCAAACAGGAAATATGTGATAATGCTCGATGATGTGATCAGGTATTGTTTAAATGACTTGTTCTTTTATTTCGATTACGATGTTTACGAAGCTTTTACCTTGAAAATCACGCGCGACGCCGAACTCGATATCGACGATGATATTTCAAAAAGTTTCATTGAAAAAATGAGTTCAAGCCTGAAAAAACGTAAAATCGGTAAACCGGTCCGGTTGCTTTATGACAGGAACATGCCCGAAGACCTGAAGAATTTTATCTTTAAAAAGATGAAAATCAACGAGGAAGAAAATACCATTGCAGGTGGCAGGTACCATAATCATAAAGATTTCATGAATTTTCCTGAAATCGGGAAAAAGAAACATTACTACACAAAACTCACTCCTTTCAGGCACAAGGATTTGCACCCAAATACAAGTATTTTGCAGGTGTTGCGCAAAAAAGACGTGATGTTGCATTATCCGTACCAGACATTCAACCATATTCTCGATTTGTTGCGCGAAGCTGCCATCGACCCGCAGGTAAAGGAAATCGGGATTACAATTTACCGTGTGGCAAGCGACTCAAAAGTGGTGAATGCACTTTTAAATGCGGTGAGAAACGGAAAAATTGTGACAGTAGTCATCGAATTGCAGGCCCGTTTCGACGAGGAAGCAAATATTTACTGGTCGAATAAGTTGCAGGAAGAAGGCGCCAACGTTATCAACGGCGTTCCGGGAATAAAAGTCCACAGCAAACTTATCTGGATAAACAGAAAAGAAAACAATTATTCACGGAATTATGCATACATCGGCACAGGTAACTTTCACGAAGGAACAGCACGGGTTTATGCCGACGACGGACTGCTGACTTCAGATCCACGCCTGTCGGACGAAGTAGCCAACACTTTCGAGTTCTTCAAGCACAATTACAGGCATTTCGATTACCAGAACCTGGTAGTAAGCCCGTTTAAAATGAGGAAGTTCTTCCTGAAAAAAATCGATCATGAAATTGAACTGGCAAAAAATGGAAAAAATGCTTACCTGATCGCGAAAATGAACAGCCTCATCGATCCTGAAATGATGAGTAAAATAAATGAAGCCGGGTCAGCCGGGGTAAAAGTCCAACTCATCGTTCGCGGAATTTTCGGGCTGAATATCACAAAAGAACTTTCAGAAAATATCACTGCAATAAGCATTGTCGATAAATATCTCGAGCATTCACGTGTTTTCCTTTTCGGAAACGGTGGCGAGGAAAAAATGTACATTTCATCGGCCGACTGGATGCCGCGCAACCTTAACCGGAGATTTGAAGTCGCCTGCCCGGTTTACAACACCGAAATACAGACTGAGTTGAAAGAGATGCTGAATATACAGCTGAAAGACAATTCGAAGGCCAGAATACTGGAACCTGAACTGCTGAATGAATACAATCCGGGGGAAGAAGGAGACGGACAGGTTTACCGTGCGCAGGAAGATTATTACAATTACATCAGAAATAAACATCACTTTATTATGAAAATATATCATAATCCCCGCTGCGCGAAAAGCAGGGCCGGGTTGCTTTATCTCGAGGAAAAAGGATTCGATATCGAAGTGAAAAAATATCTCGAAGATGGAATTTCAGAAAAAGAATTACGGGAAATAATTTCCAAAACCGGCAAGGAACCTTTCTTTTTTGTCCGCACGCAGGAGAAGGATTATATCGAAAATTACCGTGGAAAAACATTCAGCGACGATGAATGGATCAGAATACTGGTTGAAAACCCGAAACTTTTGCAGCGTCCGATCGTGGTAAACGGCGACAAGGCAGTGTTGGCAAATCCGCCCGAAGTTATTGAAGAAATAATTTAATTCTCAGATTTTCAATGATTTTCAGAAAACCGGATTTCCTTTAACACAGGAAAATCCTTCCACAAACCGTTTACTGAATATTTAGCTGGCTTTGCAGTTTTTTTATTTCAGCTTCAAGTGCAGTCCTTCTTTTTATCGCTTTTGAAAGATTGAGAGCATCTTCCACCGCTGTTTTATCAAAATCTTCAAGAATTATAAAAAACTGGCTTTTGCCCAGAAAAACAGCTTTTAACTTCCGGTCGGAATTATTGGCAATAAAATCGATCACATTTTGTGATTTTCCATCGCGGTACGATACTTTTTCCCATTTAAACTCCATAAAATCAGACTGATGATTATTTGCATCGTCCAATGGAACCGTATCTGTCACTGCGCTAAATTCCCCATCGTAAACACTCAGTGCTACATGGTTAATCAGTGTTTTTCCGTAGTAATTGCTGCTCAGGTACAAATCGCCCCGTTCATCGAGATGAACCTGGATAAACGACCGGTTCATCGAATTCTGTAACGTTTGTCTTTTCGGTATGTATTGCGTATATCGGTCGTATTCAGTCTTTTCCCGGTCAAACAAACTTTCAAGACGTGTAATTTGTGCTTTTACCGAATCAAGTTCTGTTTCCTTTTTCTTAAATAAATCAATGTTGATTTCACCTTTCATGCTTTTAGCTGCATTCACCGAATAAACAGCTTTTGGAAACAAAATCAGGACACTGTCGAGCTGAAGAACTGCCTGGGTTGTATCATTTGTTTCGAGCAATTTTTTTGCATAATTCAGCCTCACTCTTGCCTTATCCTCATCCGATGGGCCGCAGGCCACAAACCCCAGAGCCATTAAAAATAAAAGGTAATAAACAGAAAACTTCATGTTAAAATGTTTCGGGCAAAAATACAATTTTATCCCGATTCAGGGTAAATCTGATCATCCGGCTTTCTCAAAAAATGATAATCTGAACCGGACCGGAGATTTAATAACATAACAATTTAACAATGTTGAAATCTGCTTATTTTAACAGAATATTCCTATTTTTAAAACCAAAATCAACTACAGAAAATGATTACACTGACACAACTTGAATATATTGTTGCTGTTGATACTTACCGTCATTTTGGCCGTGCCGCCGAAGCGTGCTTTATCACTCAGCCAACCCTTTCGATGCAGATAAAAAAACTTGAGGAAGATCTGGAAATCATCATTTTCGACAGGAGCAGGCATCCGTTGGTGCCCACCGATGTTGGCCAGCGGATCATTGATCAGGCCAGGATTGTTTTGAAACAAAACGAGGAGATCAACAATATTGTAAAGGACCATAAAAACCAGGTTTCAGGATTGATCAGAATTGGAATCATTCCGACAATGGCCCCTTATCTGCTGCCCATTTTTATCGGTAATTATAAAAAGAAATACCCCAATATTTTTATTAAAGTTGTGGAACAAACCACAGAAGACATTGTAAAGCTGCTGAATAAAGATCTGATTGATGTTGGAATACTTGCCACACCGCTCAAGGAAGAAAAAATAAGCGAAAAACCACTTTTTTACGAAGAGATGCTTATTTATGCAAATCCTTCGCACCCGATACACAAACTAAAGGAAATTACAGTAAGAGATATTGCAACCCCTGAAATCTGGCTGCTCAGCGATGGTCACTGTTTCCGCGACCAGGTAATCAACCTGTGTTCGTATGTGGGAACCACCGACAGCCATTTGCCATTTCATTTCGAAGCCGGCTCTTTGGAAACAATTATGAATATTATAGACCGCGAAGGCGGACTTACGTTGATTCCTGAACTTGCAAAACAGGGAATGTCGGAAAAAAGAATGGCAAACGTGAAATCATTCACCAATATAAAACCTTTGCGCGAAGTGAGCCTGGTGTATTCGCGGCATTTTGCAAAATATAAACTTATCAACCTGCTGTGGCGCGAAATCAGGGAAACAATCCCGCCTGAAATGCAGGATGAAAAACGTGGAACAATTGTTGAATGGAAGTAATTCGACAATTTGAACAACCGGTTTGCGCTTTTCCCCACAACTGAAAATGATTGCTTAATTATCTGTTATTCAAAGCTAACCGGAATGTTAATCACCTGTAATCTTTTTATTTACCGGTTATTATATTTGAAAAATATATTTACCTTTGCGCGCTGTTTGGCGGGCATGGCGGAATTGGTAGACGCGCTAGACTTAGGATCTAGTGCCAAACGGCGTGGGGGTTCGAGTCCCTTTGCCCGCACTGAACAAGCCGCCGACCTTCTTTATTGGGAAGAGTTGGCGGTTGCTTTTGAATAGTTTTCAGATTTAAATTTTATGTTATGAATATTACCAGGGAAAATATTGATGCTCTGAATGCAACAATTAAAATCGAAATCGAAAAAGCCGATTACGAAAAAACTGTAAACGACCAGTTGAAAGAGTACCGGCAAAAGGCAGTGATACCGGGTTTCAGGCCGGGCAAAGCTCCTGATGGCCTGATCAGAAGAAAATACAGAATACCTGTTTTGGTTGATGAAGTAAATAAACTTCTGTCGCAGAAATTATCACAGTACCTGGTTGACGAAAAGCTCAGACTTTTGGGCGAACCTCTTCCAAATACCGAAAAACAAAAAAGTATTAACTGGGAAACTGACGAGAACTTTGAGTTTACCTTCGATATTGCTCTTTCTCCCGAAGTTAATGTTATGCTCGGCAAAAAAGATGAAATCGATTATTTTAAAATTGCCGTATCCGACGAAATGATTAACCAGCAGGTTGAGATGACTCAATCTCAGCTCGGTAAAAATATCCCTGACGATGAAGTCAAAGAAAACAGCTCTGTTCGCGGAAATTTTGTACAGCTTTCTGAAACAGGTGAAGCAGTTGAAAACGGAATCGCTGCCGATGATGTGCTGATTGCTGTTGATATGATAAAAGACGCTGAGATAAAAAATAATTTTATCGGCAAAAAGAATAGCGATTCAATTGTTTTCGATCCTGTGAAAGCTTTTGAAAACAGGCATGAAATCAAGCACATACTGAAAATAAAAAAGGAAGAAGCCGACATATTGAACAGTAATTTCAGCTTTACCATTACCGAAGTTTTACGTTTCGAGAAAGCTGAGCTCAACGAGGATTTATTTAAAATACTTTATGGCGAAGAATCGGAAGTAAAAACCACGGAAGATTTCAAATCGCGTATTAAATCAGAAATAGAAGCTAATCTTGCGTATTCTTCCAATCATAAATTTGCCAACGATATTCATGACAAATTACTTGAAATGAATAACATAGAACTTCCGGAAGCTTTTTTAAAACGCTGGTTAATTGCAATAAACAAAGAACTGAGCATTGAACAGGTTGAAAGTGAATTTGATGCTTTTATCAGTGATTTGAAGTGGCAGCTTATCAAAGACTCAATAATTAAAGAAAACGAAATTAATGTAATGCCGGAAGAAGTGAACTCATTTGCAATTCAGATGGCACGTGCACAATACAACCAGTACGGAATTTACAACATTCCTGATGAGCAGCTTGAATCGCTTGCCAAAATGATAGTTGAAAAGCCTGAAGAAAACGAACGCATTTACAAAAAACTTTACGAAGACAAGGTGATAAATGCTGTTAAGGATAAAGTCACTGTCCGTGAAACAGAAGTAAGTCAGGATGAATTTGATAAAATGCTGAAACAAAAGGAAGCGTAAAATCGGTTAAAAAGGAAATATCATTTTGCTGAAAGCATCAGCAATCAACTTTTTTGTAACTTTGTAGCTCATTTTTTTAAAAAGAGGATTACAAAGTTATTTTTTTAATAAGGTTTCTACAATGAACGAAAACAACGAATTCAGGAAATACGCGGTTAAACATGCAGGAATAAGCAGCATGACCCTTCACAGGTTCAGTTCGCTGTACAGTAATTATATCTCGCCCACTATTATCGAGGAACGCCAGTTAAATGTAGCATCAATGGATGTATTCTCGCGATTGATGATGGATCGTATTATTTTTCTGGGAGTACCGATCGATGATACAGTGGCAAATATTATCCAGGCACAATTGCTGTTTCTTGAGTCAACCGACCCCACAAAAGATATCCAGATTTACTTTAATTCTCCCGGCGGCTCTGTTCATGCCGGGCTTGGGATTTACGATACAATGCAATACATTTCTGCCGATGTGGCCACCATTTGCACCGGAATGGCAGCTTCGATGGCAGCAGTGTTGTTAACTGCCGGTTCAAAAGGAAAAAGAACGGCGCTTCAGCATTCGAGAGTGATGATTCACCAACCGATGGGAGGTGCAGAAGGCCAGGCTTCTGAACTGGAGATTACCGTTCGCGAAATCATGAAGATCAAAAACGAACTTTATTCAATTATTGCCCTGCATACCGGGAAACCTTTTGAACAGGTTGAAAAAGATGCTGACCGCGATTACTGGATGAATTCGGAAGAGGCGGTTAAATACGGAATGATTGATGAAGTTTTGGTTAGAAATAAAAAATAATGTCCAATAAACTTAAACCTGATAAATGCTCGTTCTGCGGTCGTGAAAAAAACGAGGTTAATTTACTGATCGCAGGAATTGACGGTCACATCTGCGACAGATGTGCAGATCAGGCTCATTCAATTATTCAGGAAGAACTGAGGAGAGACAGCACTTTTGATCTCGATGGTGCCAAGCTCTTAAAGCCAAAGGAAATCAAGGATTTTCTTGATCAGTATGTAATTGGTCAGGATCAGGCTAAAAAAATATTATCGGTTTCGGTGTACAACCATTACAAAAGGCTGAGACAAGCCATTGATGCCGATGAAACAGAAATTGAAAAATCGAATATCATTTTAGTGGGAGAAACTGGCACAGGCAAAACATTGCTGGCCCGGACCATTGCAAAAATGCTTCATGTACCGTTTACCATTGTCGATGCAACCGTTTTGACCGAAGCCGGTTATGTTGGCGAAGACATCGAAAGCCTGCTTACACGGTTGCTTCAGGCAGCCGATTACAATGTTGAAGCTGCTGAACGTGGAATTGTTTTTATTGACGAAATCGATAAAATTGCCCGGAAAGGGGATAATCCCAGCATCACACGCGATGTATCGGGCGAAGGTGTTCAACAGGGTTTGCTAAAGTTGCTTGAAGGATCGATTGTTAATGTTCCGCCGCAGGGTGGAAGAAAACATCCGGAACAGAAAATGATTCCGGTTGATACAAAAAATATACTGTTTATTTGTGGCGGTGCATTCGACGGGATTGAACGAAAAATTGCCAACCGGCTGAATACAAAGGTAATAGGATACAGCGCCGCAAAAGAGGTTGACCGGATTGAGCGTGAAAATTTATTGCAATATATTGCCCCGCAGGACCTTAAATCATTCGGAATGATTCCGGAAATCATCGGCCGTCTTCCTGTGCTTGCATATCTTCATCCTTTAGACAGAAAAACACTCCGTAATATTTTAACCGAACCTAAAAATTCGGTGATCAAACAATATAAAAAGCTTTTCAAGATTGATGGAATTGACCTTGATTTTGATGAAGAAGCTTTCAGTTATATTGTTGACAAAGCCATCGAATTTAAGCTTGGCGCCCGGGGGTTGCGTTCCATCTGCGAAAGTATTATGAATGATGCAATGTTCTCTTCACCTTCCGAAAAGATTGAAAAACTCAGGATCACAAAACGATACGCCGAGGATAAACTGGAAGGTGCAAATATTCAACGTCTTAAAGCAAGCTGACATCCTTTTTATTCAGGCTGATAACCTTTATCTTCCAACAAATCTGTTTGCATCGAGGCTTTAACTGCAAGTTCGTCGCAACGTTCATTTAACGGATTGTCATCATGTCCTTTCACCCAAACAAACCTTACATTATGCTTTTTATAAATATCGAGAAAGCGTAACCAAAGATCCTGGTTTTTTTTGCCTTTGAACCGTTTTTTCAACCAATCGAAGACCCAACCTTTGGTAACCGCATCAGCAACATATCTCGAATCGGTGACCACAGTAACTTCACTTCCCGGTATTTTCAAAGCTTCGAGGGCAACAATAACGGCGAGCAATTCCATGCGGTTATTGGTAGTGTGCCTGTATCCTGCCGCTAATTCCTTGCGGTGATTTCCTGACTGCAAAACAACTCCGTATCCTCCCGGGCCCGGATTTCCCCGGGCAGCACCGTCGGTGTGGATTGTTATCTGTGGTCCGGCCATTTTTATTTAGTAGTGAGTATTAAGTACAAAGTAGTAGGAAAAATGACAAATAAACAAACAGATGTAATCTTTTAAGAACACAAAAAAAAACCTGCCATTTTTAGGCAGGTTTAATATGTAAAATTTTAATTTTTCCGGTTCCTCACCCTTTGAGGAAGGTAAGGTGAGGCTCCTATTTTATGATTTCCATTTCATCCACCAGATGTGTTGCACCTGCATAAACATCGATCACCCACAATACAAATCTTATATCGACATTGATACAACGCTGAAGTTCAGGTTCAAACGCAATGTCTCCGCTCATTGCTTCCCAGTTTCCATCAAAAGCAATCCCGATTAATTCGCCTTTGCCATTCATTACCGGACTACCCGAATTTCCACCTGTAATGTCATTGTTAGTGATAAAACAGGCGTGTAACGATCCGTCTTTATCAGCATATTTTCTGTAATCCTTGTCAATCAGAAGCTGTTTCATTCTTTCAGGTACATCAAATTCAGGATCACCCGGAATTCCTTTTTCTTCGTATCCTTTTACTGTTGTGTAATACTTGTAAATAACACCGTCATGTGGTTCATAATCATCCACTTTACCGTAAGTTAACCGCATTGTCGAATTAGCATCGGGATAAAATACTTTATTGGGCTGCATTTCCATTAATCCGGCAACAAAAAGCCTTTCACCTTCACTTCTCAGTTTCTGACCTTCCGCCGATTCGCTGGTCAATTCGCGGTACTTTGAAAATATATCGGCCGAAGCAGACAGCGCCATATCCTTTTTAAGTGCTTTTAATGTTGGCTTATCAAGAAAAGCAGACAGTTTTTCACTGCTCACAAAAACTGAATTTTCAAAAAGTTTTTTTGCATATTTCGAAAAATCGCCCTTATATTTTTTCTGAATTTCAGTGAAGAAAGCAGGGTAATATTTCGCAGCATTTTTATCGGCATATATTTTCAATAATGTTCCAACCACCTTTTGATCGGTAACTGCATCATAATCTTTAAAATAATCATCCATACTTTTTCTCATTGAACTGGTAATCCTTTCAATTTTTTCCTTGTTTTCGTCAGGTTTTTCCAGCAGATCGAGCAGCGACTGGGCGCGGTTTGCAAACATAAATATCTCCGGTCCGCGCATCAAAGCTTCCTGCATGTAGGCCCTGGCTTTTTCCAGTTCAACATTGTTATACGAATTTTCAATTAATGAAAGTGCCTTGCCATATTTTTCTGTGCGATTTTTATCGGCATTTACCCATGTTGTAAATTCCTTTTCCAGTTCCTGTTTTTTAGCGATGACATTCAAAGTTGTCAATCCTTTGTCCTGACCGATACTGTATTTATAATAGTTTGAACTCCGTGCATATTTCGATGCATACTGTATTCTTGCTTTCTGGCTTGTACTCATGTAATCGCCCCAGATATTCAGCAGCTTTTCACGGACTTCAATTCTTACTTTGTTTGTAACATCCATAGTATTTTTTACTCCGAACGAAGTTTCATACCGGTTGGTCCTGCCCGGGTATCCCATAATCATTGCAAAATCGTCTTTTCCAACTCCTTTCAGCGATACAGGTAAAAAGTGTTTCGGATGGTAAGGAACATTATCCTTCGAATATTCGGCAGGTTTCCCATCGGGACCACAGTAAACACGAAACATTGAAAAATCATTGGTGTGTCGCGGCCACATCCAGTTGTCGGTATCTCCGCCGAATTTACCCAATGCCTGTGGTGGCGCTCCTACCAGCCTGACATCCTTGTAAGTTTCAACAACAAAAAGATAATATTTATTCGAGCTGAAAAAACTGCGTACATAAGTTTCGTAATGAGTATCGCCCTTTGCATTTTTTTCAAGTTCAGCCGAAACATTACGTATTATCCTGTTTCTTTCTTCATCGTTCATTTTATCGGTAACATCGGCGAGGACTTTATCAGTAACATCCTCAACACTGATGAGAAAGGTGACTGTTTTACCCGGATTGGGAAGTTCTTCATCGCGCGACATGGCCCAGAAGCCATCCTGAAGATAGTCGTGTTCAACACTTGAATGACTTTGAATTTCGCCAAATCCACAATGATGATTGGTCAGCAGTAACCCGTCTTTCGAAACAAGTTCCGCTGTGCACGAACCTCGATCGAGTGCTACTACCGCATCTTTCAGGCTGGAATGATTGATGCTGTAAATATCTTCAGCGCTCAGTTCCAGACCCATTTTTTTCATTTCCGAAATATTCAGCTTATAAATCAGCGAAGGCAGCCACATTCCTTCATCGGCCAATGCCCAACCGTAAGAAATTACAGTTAACAGGAATACTAATTTTAATTTTCTCATTTTTAATCTTTTTCTTAAGGAGTTTGCAAATATAATTTTTCACAAATCACGTCAATGTGACATTTGTCGTAATAATCATAAAATTCTTACAGTTTCAGTCAATTTTTCGTGATAATATTGTAAAGAGGTTAAAAAATTATAAACCACCCGATTGTTAATCAATTCTTTCTAAATTTGTACCGCTTAAAAAAAAGGTGTGGGAGAAAAAAATAAAAGATCTTTTTTAAACAAACTGAAGGATCATTACAGGCTGACTATTTTTAATGATTCAACATTTCAGACAGTCTGGAGCATCAAACTTTCGCGGTTAAAGGTTTTTACTTTGGTAGGTGCGGCGTCTTCTGTTTTGATAATACTTGTGACATTTCTGATTGCTACTACCGGTTTGCGCGAATACATTCCGGGTTATCCCGATGCAAAACAGCGCCAGATGATGGTTGAAACTGCCCTGAAAGTTGACTCTTTAGAGGTGGAACTTGCAAAAAGGGATGAGTTTTTCAAAGCAATAAAATCAGTTGTTACGGGCAATGTACCTGAAGAAAACAGTGTGGTTGACACTGCTTCGGAACTTAAAAATGTGACATTTACAAATTACAATCACGATTCGGTTTTTCAGGACAATCTGCTTGAAGAACAGTTAAGTTTGTCGATTCAGAAAAACAGCCGGAAAAAAACAGAATTAAGCGAAATTCATTTTTATGTTCCTGTAAAAGGAATTGTAACCAATCATTTCGATCTGGCAACCGATCATTTTGGTGTCGATATTGTAAGCGATCCGAATGCAAGGATTTCTTCAGTTCTCGAAGGCACCGTTATTTTTTCGGGATGGACACTTGAAACAGGCTATGTTATTTACATTCAGCACGATGCTGATCTGGTATCGGTGTACAAGCACAATGCCGAATTGCTGAAAACAACCGGTGATAAAGTAAAGGCAGGCGAAGCAATTGCAATTATCGGTAATTCGGGGGAACTTACCACCGGCCCTCACCTGCATTTCGAACTCTGGCATCGCGGAATTGCCATCAATCCTGAACAGTATATCTATTTCTGATTTATGAAAAAACGCATCGCTATTCTTGGCTCAACAGGTTCGATCGGGACACAGGCCCTGGAAGTTATCGGTCAAAACCCTGATAAATTCGAGGTGGAAGTGCTCACTGCCAATAATAATGTTGACATTTTAGTTGAACAGGCGAAGAAATTACAGCCAAATGCCGTGGTTATTGCCAATGCGGATAAATATAAATTCGTTGCTGAAGCATTAAAAAATGAACCTGTGAAAGTTTTTGCCGGGGCTGATGCACTTAACCAGGTAGTACAAATGGAATCGATCGACCTGGTTCTTACAGCGATGGTTGGTTACTCGGGATTAATGCCCACTTACAATGCAATTAAAGCAGGCAAAAATATCGCTCTGGCAAACAAGGAAACCATGGTTGTTGCCGGCGAAATAATTACAAAAACAGCGCTTGAAAAAAAGGTGGAAATTCTTCCGGTTGATTCTGAACACTCAGCGATTTTCCAGTGTCTTGTCGGGGAATTCATGAATCCGGTTGAAAAAATTTATCTCACATGTTCAGGAGGTCCGTTCAGGAAGAAAAGCGAAGAGGAACTTCAGTATGTTACCGTTACCGATGCTTTGAATCATCCGAACTGGGATATGGGTGCAAAAATCACTATCGATTCGGCAACGTTGATGAATAAGGGATTTGAAATGATTGAAGCACGCTGGTTATTTGGCCTGCCACCTTCGAAAATCGACGTAATTGTGCACCCTCAATCTGTAATTCATTCCATTGTCCAGTTTGAAGATGGTTCGATGAAAGCACAAATGGGACTGCCCGACATGAAACTGCCAATTCAGTATGCAATCGGTTTTCCTGAAAGGATAAAAAACAGTTTTCCCCGCTTCAGTTTCCTCGAATATCCCTCGCTCGATTTTGAACCGCCAAATACAAAAATTTTTCGTAACCTTGCACTCGCTTACGAAGCAATGAAAATGGGCGGCAACATGCCGTGTATTTTAAATGCTGCAAATGAGATGGTTGTAGAAGCTTTTCTGAATGAAAAAATTACTTTTTTGCAAATGCCATTAATAATTGAAAAAGCAATGCAAAAGGTACCATTTATTGAAAAACCGGTTTTGGATGATTTAATTCACACAAATGCCGAAACCAGAAACATAACAAGGTTACTGACAGAGAATAAAAAATAAGAGATTAATTTTTAATGGAGACTATATTAATAAAAACAGCCCAGTTACTTTTAAGCCTTTCAATCCTTGTGATTTTGCACGAATTCGGGCATTTTATGTTTGCCCGCTTTTTTAACACAAGGGTCGAAAAATTTTATCTTTTCTTCAATCCATGGTTTTCACTTTTCAAAGTAAAGAAAGGCGAAACCGAATATGGCATTGGATGGCTTCCGTTGGGTGGCTATGTAAAAATAGCAGGGATGATGGACGAATCGATGGATAAGGAAGCCATGAAATTACCTGCCCAACCCTACGAATTCCGTTCAAAAACTGCCTGGCAAAGATTACTGATCATGCTTGGTGGGGTTATGATGAATTTTGTGTTTGCACTCATCATTTACATCGGGATAATGTATGCCTGGGGAGAAGAATTCCTGCCGACTGAAAATGTTAAATACGGGATTGCAGTAAATGAAGTCGGAAAAGAGATCGGATTTCAGAATGGCGACAAAATCCTGACTGTTGACAATAAATACATCGAAAACTTTGCTTCTGTTATTCCGACAATTGTACTCGACAATGCTAAAACAGTTCAGGTTGAAAGAAACGGCAGAAAAACAGATGTTGAAATCAACGATTCTGATCTGGCTTTACTTTTAAAAAGTAAATCGGTAATGGTTCAGCGTATTCCCTTTGAAATAAAAGTAGGCAAAGTTGAACACAATTCACCTGCTCATGACGCTGGTCTGCAAAAAGATGATGTTTTTCTGGGTGCCGATAGTCTTAAATTTCAGTTTTACGATGAATTCACCGATTATCTTGCCTCGAAAAAAGGACAAAGCGTTGAACTGGAACTCATGCGCAACGGACAGAAAATCAGTAAGAAAGTAAATGTAAACAATGAAGGGAAAATAGGGTTTTATGCATCGTACATTAATCCCGATATTTTTCAATACAAAACAGTCAGGTATGGATTTTTCGAGTCTTTTCCGGCCGGCATCAAAAGAGGCATCAGAACCACCGGTGACTACCTGAAGCAATTCCGTTTGATCTTCAAAAAAGAAACAAAAGCATACGAATCGCTTGGAGGTTTTGCCACCATCGGTAATATCTTCCCGGGTACCTGGGATTGGTACTCATTCTGGAATATGACAGCTTTTATTTCAATAATTCTTGCAATAATGAATTTGTTACCCATTCCGGCGCTCGATGGAGGACATGTATTGTTTCTGTTCGGAGAAATTATCACAGGACGCAAACCAGGAGAAAAATTCCTGGAATATGCCCAAATTGCCGGAATGATCCTGCTCCTTGCTTTGGTACTTTATGCCAATGCAAACGATATAATAAAAATGATTAACGGAACATTCTAACAAAAAAAAAATTCTATTTTTGTAACACTTAAATAAAAATATCATGAATCTATTTGTAATCGCAGGCATTGTAGGACCCCAGGAAGTTATTGTCATTTTAATAATTGTACTTTTACTTTTTGGAGGGCGCAAAATTCCGGAATTAATGAAGGGACTTGGTAAAGGTATGAGGGAATTTAAAAATGCCAGCAAGGGTGAAGACGAAGAAAACAGCAAGTCCACAACTGATAAAATTGAAAGATAAATCTGAGCTGAATTGAATTAAAAATCCTGTTTCTGATTATTTCAGAAACAGGATTTTTTTTATGGTAAAGTTTTTGTAGAAGATTTCTGGCAAAACATTAAAAATTTCAAGGATGAAACGACAGATTATTTATCAGTTAACATTGATTCTTGCTGTAATATTTCTGCAATCCTGTTCAAACGACCAGCAGGTATTATATCAGAATATTACAGGTAAGGCCAATGAAGTTTTAGTCGTAATTTCAGATGATTCCTGGAATGCAAATCCCGGTGAATTGATCCGCAGCACACTTGGCCAGTCGCAGGATGCCCTTCCACAATCTGAGCCGGTATTCGATGTGGTCAATATTCCTCATAATGCATTCAAAAAAATCTTCAAAACTTCGCGTAATATAGTTCTGACCTCCATTTCATCATCCATTGAATCACCAGGAATAACAATGAAAGATGATGTCTGGGCATATCCTCAGGCAACAATCGAGATAAAAGCTAAAGACGAACAGCAATTTATCGATTTATTTAACCAGAACAGGGATAAAATCATTTCGTATTTTCTTGAAGCTGAAAAAAAACGAATCTCAGGCAATTACAAAAAGTATTATGAGAAATCAATCTACAATGTTCTGAACAATGATTTCGGATTGACCATTACAGTTCCACCCGGATTTGTTACAGCAAGGCAAAAACCTGAGTTTATCTGGCTAAAATACGATACTCCCGATATCCAGCAGGGAATTGCTTTATATACCATTCCTTATAATTCCGATTCAACTTTCACGCTGAATTACCTGATGGCAAAGAATGACAGTGTTCTTGAAGTAAATATTCCGGGTCCGAGAGACGGTAGTTTTATGACTACCGAGAAAAGATTGGATCAGGTGTTCAGAATTACTGAGCACAATAAAAATTATGCTGCTGAAATGCGCGGTTTGTGGCGGGTTGAAAACGACTTTATGGGTGGACCGTATGTTTGCCTGGCCGAACTCGATGCATCAGGTCAACGTGTGGTAGTTGCATTTGGTTATATTTACGCACCAAGCAAAGACAAGCGTAACCTGCTACAACAGGTGGAAGCAATGATTTATTCGATGAAATTCAACGATCAGGCAAAGAACGATAAGATCAACAGCCAGTTAAAAATGGCAAATTAGAAAATTGCCTTCTCCTGCCTCACCGGTTGGACAGGAAAGAAAAGCTCCGGAAAATTCCTTAATCTCCGGCGCTTTTTTATTCAATTTGTACAACCTCAAATCTGACCTTGAAATACGGTTTTGACAATATCCTTAACGTTATCCGAAACTCCGTAGGTGTAAATATGTAGCGAAGGCACCTTGTTTGCTATCAGATCTTTCGACTGATAAATTGCCCATTCAGTACCTACTCTGGAAGCATCGTCGTTGGTTTTGCATTTCGACAATTCTTTTGCCAATTGCTGCGGAATATCGATTTTGAAAATCTTTGGTAAAACTGTCAGTTGGTTCATCAGGTTAATGGGTTTGATTCCCGGAATAATAGGGACAGTAATCCCTGATTCGCGACATTTTTTCACAAAATCATAATAAACCTGATTGTCGAAAAACATCTGGGTAACAATATAATCGGCACCGGCATCCACTTTCTGTTTCAGGTAAATCAGGTCCTGTTCCATATTAGGCGCTTCAAAATGCTTTTCCGGGTAACCGGCCACACCTATGCAAAAATCGAGTGGGGCATTGTTTTTCAGATCTTCCTCCAGATATTTTCCTTTTCTGAGGTCTGTAATTTGAGCAACCAGTTCATTTGCATTTGAATGACCATTTTTTTCAGGTTGAAAGACCTGCTGGTTTTTCACTCCGTCACCGCGCAAAGCAAGAACATTCTTGATTCCGAGAAAATTGAGGTCAATCAGCACGTGTTCGGTTTCACTTTTGGTAAAACCTCCGCACAAAATATGCGGTACCACCGGAATTCCGAATTTATGCTGAATGGATGCCGCAATGGCAACGGTTCCCGGCCGTTTTCTGACCGTTCGTTTTACAATGGAACCGTCGCTCAGTTCCTTGAATTCCACCTCGTCGCGGTGTGTGGTGATATTAATGTATTTCGGATCGAATTCGGTCAGACTTTCGATAGTGTGAAACAATTTGCCGGCATCGTTCCCTTTCAGCGGCGGTAACAATTCGAAAGAAAAAACAGTTTTCCCCGCTTTTTGTATAATATCTATCACTTTCATTTTCTGCTATTTAATTACGTCTTCAATTTTCTGCCGGGTTTTATTCATTTCATGATCGAGTTTGTCTTTAACCGAATTATTAAAATGAAAAATCATATCGAGAATTAACATCACTAACATTCCTAAAAGGAAAACCAGAAATCTGCTTTTGAAAATTTTTTTCATAGTAATTATTTACTGTGTAAAAATACAAAAAAGTGTGTTTTTATTGCAGCTGACCTGATCAGCTTGTTATAAATTAAAATCAAAGGAATCTGTTCATCGATTCGTTTAACCTTGTACTCAGAAAGATATTAAAAATGTTCAGGAGGACAAATGATATCATTGCAGCAAAAATTCCGGCTTTGTTCACTCCAAAAACAAAAATGATTCCCGAAATCTGCCCCATCATCAGAATAATTCCCTGTGAAGTGGATTCAGGTGCCGGGTAACTTTTTTCTGCACCGAACTGAAACCCGATCGGACCCGCACTCATTATAAAAAATCCGAATACAAAAGCAGAAATCAGCATCGGGACAAAGTCTTTTCGAAATGTCAGTCCGATTAATCCCGGAAGCATTAAAATCATGCAACCCACCAGAAACGGTTTTCTCTTCCCGATTTTATCAGAAAAAGGCGGAAATATCAGTGCTCCCAAAACACCGCCAACCAGCATGATTCCGCCAACAATTCCGGTTTGTTCCATACTCAGGCCACTGCAAATCTGATCGATGCAGGTACTTACAGCATTAAAAATTCCAAGACCGATAAAAAACAACAGCAACACCAATCGCATGTCCCTGATTTTAAAAATATCTGAAATGCCTTTCAACGGACTCGTGCGATATGTAAATTCTTCGGAAGTTGGGGGTGTTGGCGGCTCTTCACGCATAAATACAAGAACAAGAACCGATCCGATTAAAGAAATAATCCCGTAAATCCAGAGCATTTTACCAAAGTCATAAATGCCATTTGCTGTTTTTTCAATCAACATGGGAGTGACAGCCAGGGCAATAATAATCCCGACGTACTGCGCCAACGAACCCAAACCTGCAACAGTTGCCCGTTCATTTACCGGAAACCATTTTGCACCCACTTTTGTAACTGCATTCAATATAAAAGGCTGCGCAACAGCTAATCCGGTTTGTGCAATCGAAATTACCATCAGGTTACCTCCTCCAACTGCTTTTAACAAACCAAAAAATCCTGTTAAAGCAGCGCCAATCATCAGTCCCGTTTTCAAACCCCGGGTATCAATCAAAAACGATGCGGGAATGCTCATCACAATAAAAACGATCATGTAAATTATTGATAGAAAGTCGATACTGAGCGCTGTGGTTTTGTAAAACTCCTGCGCTTCCGTCGAAACAGAGGCAAAAATCAGCCATTGAATTTCGATGATAACGGTAATGAGAAAATAGAGCGAAAGAATCACCCACCGGTACGGATAAACTTTGATTTCAGGTTTATTCATTTCAATTCAGTCAATGCTATGATTAAGCTGATTGCAAGATTACAAAATACCATGAAATTCTGACAGCTGATTTTAGATTTTCACGGTAATTTCATTCTTTTGACTGCGAACTTCCCGCACAGGTCTCCGATCTCCTGACTTCCGGCTTCTTCAAATTCACTTAAAAAAGCAACAAAAAATCATCAATTTGTTATTATTATTACTTTTGCACATTCAATGTATTTTCATTCTGACCATTCAGAATAAAATGCCTGAACTTATAAAGTCAATATGAAAGAAACAGACGTCGATACAATAGAAAGAGGGTTGTGCACCACCAAAACCGGTTGTTGCGCTAAGCTCAATGTAACCGACTGGTTAAGTGATATTAAGCTTCCCTTTGAGTTGAATAATATTGTTGAAGTCAGATTTAAAAATACACGCAAAGATTATTATCAGAATGTAAATAACCTGAATTTAAAAGTTGGCGATCTGGTCGCAGTGGAAAGCAGTCCGGGGCATGACATTGGAATTGTTTCGCTGATGGGCAATCTGGTTGAAGATCAGATGAAAAAACACAAGCCTACTCTTGTAAACGGTGAATTCAGAAAAATATACAGGATTGCCAAACCCATCGATATCGAAAAATGGAAAGAGGCTATTTCTCTTGAACATGAAACCATGATCCGTTCGAGACAAATGACAGCCGACCTGAAACTGAATATGAAAATCGGAGATGTTGAATACCAGGGCGACCGTACAAAAGCCATATTCTATTACATTGCCGACGACCGCGTTGATTTCAGGCAATTAATAAAAGTTTTAGCCGAAAATTTCCATATCAGGATCGAAATGAAACAGATCGGTGCACGTCAGGAAGCCGGTAGGATAGGGGGAATCGGACCTTGTGGAAGGGAAATCTGTTGCTCGATCTGGATGCATAATTTTGTTTCTGTTGCAACCAATGCAGCCCGCTACCAGGAAATTTCGCTCAACCCTCAGAAACTTGCCGGACAATGCGGAAAATTGAAGTGTTGTCTTAATTTCGAACTGGCCTCGTATATCGATGCCCAGAAGAATTTTCCCCCTGCTAATATTCCTTTGGAAACTTTGGGCGGAACATATATTTTTCTGAAAGCGGATATTTTTAACGGTACTTATCTCTACCTGCAACAGGGTGACGCACCCTCAACACAAATTTCTGTACCGGTGAACCGGGTTGCCGAAATTCAACAGATGAACAGAAAAGGGAAAAAGCCTGAAAAACTCTTGTTAAAAGAGAATGAAGCACCCGGGAAGGAAATGGACACGTTTCACAACGTGGTCGGACAGGAGGAACTGACACGTTTCGACAAACCTAAACATGCACACCGGAAAAAGAAGCGCAATATTCATCGGAATGCACAGAGAAACCCAAATGCAGAATGAAAAAATCCGGACGTCAGTTTTTAACCTGGTGCATTTTCATCGTTGGCTTCGTTGCCTGTAATCATTCAGGAATACTCGTTGAATACAAAACAATTCCCCATGCATCGTGGAACAGGGATTCGCTTGCAGTATTTCAGATTCCTGTTTCTGATACATTAAAATATCATAACTTATTACTGAATGTCAGAAACGACATCAATTACAAATACAGCAATTTGTGGCTTTTTGTCGAAATAATCCAACCCGGAGATACCACAGCAGTTGCCGACACGGTTGAAATCACTCTTGCCGATCAGACCGGAAAATGGCTTGGACATGGCTTTGGCGGAGTCAAAACCAACGAAATCCCGTTTAAGCGCAACGAATATTTCCCGGTAAAAGGTGAATACAAAATCAAAATACAACACGGAATGAGAGGCAAAGTTCTGGAAGGCATTACCGAAATCGGAATTACCGTTGAGAATCTCTGAAATGTCTGGCATTCATTTTTTTACTTGTTATTTTGTAAATATTTGAACTGATAATAAAAACAATACCTGATTAAAATAAGGTGGGGAAGAATAAACTGGCCAAATTCAGCGAAATGGAACACTTCGAAAATGTGATCCAGGTTCCGTTTCAAAAACTTCAATCCGAAAAATTTATTTTAAAAGGAAAATGGGCTTCTGATTTTTTCAGAAATTCCAAACCTGTAATTCTTGAATTAGGCTGTGGCAAAGGTGAATACACAGTTGAACTTGCCGAAAAAAATCCTTTGGCCAATTACATCGGTGTCGATATAAAAGGTGCCCGGATGTATGTTGGTGCTAAAAAAGCCCTCGAAAAAAACCTGAGAAATGTGGCTTTCCTTCGCACCAATATCGAAATCATTGACAGGTTTTTTGATGCCGGTGAAGTTGCTGAAATCTGGCTTACCTTCCCCGATCCGCAAATGAAGAAAACCCGCAAAAGGCTTACTTCAACTGTTTTTCTGAATCTTTACCGCCGGATTCTTGCAAAAGATGGAATCATTCACCTGAAAACTGATAGTAATTTTCAGTTTACTTACACCAGTGCAGTAGTTCGTTTAAACGGATTTGAAATATTGGCAGAAACCAATGATTTGTACAATTCTGAAATTCTGGATGATACCCTTCAGATTAAAACATTTTACGAAAAACAATGGCTGAACCGTGGCATCAGAATCAAATACCTCGCGTTCAGGATAAACGAAAGCGAATTTACCGAACCTGAAATTGATATCGAAAAGGATGAATACCGCAGTTTTGGGAGAAGTGCAAGGGATTTGTGAGGAGGAAGGTGAAAGTGATTAATGGAGATTGGTGGAGATTTGTTGAAAGAAGGAAGAAAGAGATTGATGGAGACTATATATTGGATAAGAAAGATGCTGGATATGGAAAGGAAATTGGTGGAGATTGATGGAACCCGAAACCCGCAATCCGTAAATCTTTGTCTCAATACTCAATACTAACATCTGATAATCTAAAAGGGATGTCCGATTTTTTCAGCCAGGTTTACGAAGTGGTAAAACTTATCCCACCGGGAAGAGTAACTTCTTACGGTGCTATTGCGGCATACCTTGGTTCGCCGGGAGCAGCGCGGATGGTGGGCTGGGCAATGAATGCCTCCCACCACAGTCCTGAATTTATTCCCGCTCACCGTGTTGTAAACCGTAACGGTTTGCTTACCGGAAAACACCATTTCGATACACCAAACGTAATGCGGGAATTACTTGAAAACGAAGGTTTGCTTTTTGATGAAAACGACCAGATAATCAATTTTCACGAACGTTTTTGGGACCCGGCAAAAGAACTGGAGTAATCTTGTGTAACATTTCATACCAAAAAGTATTTATTAATTGCTAATTTTGCAGCCGTTTAAACATTTAATCAAAACAAGATGTCAGATATACCACGCAGATTAATTGTTCCAAAGAATGTTACCGACGCGCTCCGCACGGTAAAATACCCGGGAAGTAATGAAGATATTGTCGGGCTCGAAATGGTGCACGAAATCCGTATTGCAGGTCAGAGAGTAAGTTTTTCGCTGGTTTTTCAGAAAAGTGATGATCCCAACATCGAAACCCTTGTTTTGGCCTGCGAAGACTCCATTAAAAAATACATTGGCGAAGAGGTTGAAATTGAAGACAACATCGCTGTTAAATTCATTCACGATATGGAACGACCGGTTCTTCCACGGGTGAAAAATATTGTGGCAATTGCTTCAGGCAAAGGTGGAGTAGGCAAATCGACTGTGGCCGTAAATCTTGCTGTTGCTTTGGCAAATGCAAGGAAAAAAGTCGGCTTGCTCGATGCCGATATTTTTGGCCCTTCGATTCCCAAAATGTTTGGTGCTGAGGGAGACAGGCCCGCCGGTATCAAAGTTGACAACCTCGAAATGATTCAGCCACTCGAAAAATTCGGGGTGAAATTTCTTTCGGTGGGATTTTTTGTCGATACTCAAAGCGCCATTATCTGGCGTGGGCCGATGGCATCGAATGCGTTGAAACAACTGATAACAGAAGGAAACTGGGGCGAACTTGATTACCTTCTCATCGACCTTCCGCCCGGAACCAGCGATATTCATCTTACGCTTGTTCAATCGGTGCCGGTAACAGGGGCGGTAATTGTTACCACTCCGCAGGATGTTGCACTTGCCGATGTAATTCGTGGCACAAGCATGTTCCAGAGCAAATCGATCGATGTACCGGTTCTTGGTTTAATTGAAAATATGGCATGGTTTACACCGGTCGAATTGCCCGAAAACAAATATTATATTTTCGGAAAAGAAGGTGGTAAAAACCTTGCCGATAAACTTGGAATCCCTTTCCTTGGACAGATTCCGATTGTACAGAGTATTTGTGAGGGAGGCGACAACGGAAATCCGGTTGCAGCCGACAAGGACTCTTTAACAGGCGCAGCCTTTGCCGAAATAGCAAAAAATGTACAGCACCGGGTACACATCCGCAACTTACAACTTGCACCAACCAAAAAAGTTAAAATCACGAGAAAATAATCGTGAACGCAATATTTTAATTAAAAGGATGGCATCTCTTAACCGGATGCCATTCCTTTTTCGGAAAATTGGGTTTAAAAATCCAACCCTTTTTTTCTTATTTTTGTGCCCTTTGCAAATCATACTGAAACGGGAAAAACAAACAATATTCTGATGAATATTGAGTTTATTCATAGAGTTAACAAAACATCTGATTGAGGAGAATATTTTTACATACCATAGTCTATTTTTTCCTGGTGTGGGTCTTTGCCGGTTGTTCCACTGAAAAGAATACCTGGGTGACACGCACTTTTCATAATGTAAATTCACATTACAACATATATTTCAATGCAAAGGAAAGTGTAAAAAAAGGCATTTCAACAATCGATACAAGGATTGAAGATGATTACACAAGGATTTTGCCCATTTATAAATCGAGTGTTCCTTCGGCAGGAGAAATGGTAAAATCGGACATGGAAAATGCCATTATGAAATGTTCGAAACTTAATGAAATACATTCGATTACAAAAAAACCCAAGAGAAAAAGAAACCGTACGCGGAAATACCAGGAATTTGCCAGCCAGGAAGAATTTAACAAATGGATCGACGACAGCTATCTTTTAATGGGGCAGGCCTATTTTTATGAACACAATTTTATTTCCGCCATCGACAATTTTGGATATATAATCAGAAAATTTCCCAACGAAGATACCAAAAACGAAGCACAAATCTGGCTGATCCGCAGTTATACTGAACTGGGCAGGTTTACCGAAGCATCGGAAGTGATACAAGCCGTTCAGAACGACGATAAATTTCCGAAAAGTTTGGAAAAAGATCTGGCAGTTGCAACTGCCGATTTCTATCTGAAACAGCAGACTTACGAAGAGGCTATAAAATTTCTGGACATTGCGATACAGAAAACTTTTTTTAAAAGACACAAGGCAAGGTTAAAATATATCGAAGCCCAGCTTTATGCAGAACTTGGCAGGCAGGCAGAAGCAGCCGAAGCATTCAGGGCTGTGACAAAGATGAATCCTGACTACAAAATGGCTTTCAATGCAAAAATAAATGCAGCTGGCCTGTTTTCAGGCGAAGGCAATGCCGAAGAGGTGAAGAAAGAGCTGAATAAAATGCTGCGCGATAATAAAAATATCGAATTTCTCGATCAGATTTACTTTGCGCTTGGAAATGTTTATTTCAGGGAAGGAAACCGCGAAGAAGCCATTAAAAACTACAGACGGTCGGTTTTGTACAGTTACCAGAATCAATATCAGAGGGCGCTTTCATCGATCACTGTTGCCGATATTTATTTTGAAGATCTTGAATACCGGAATGCCCAGGCTTATTACGACAGTGCAATGATAATCATCGACGATACTTACCCCAATTACAATAAAATTTCTGAAAATTACAAAGGCCTTACAAATCTGGTGAATAACCTTGTTACAATTGAGCGTGAAGACAGTTTACAGAAAATTGCCAGGATGCCTGAAGCAGAGCGCGAGAGGTTGATTGCCAGGTTAATGCAGGAAGAACAGGAAAGTCAGCGCAATGCCGAAAACCTGGCATTGCAGGGAATGGGAGACGAAAGTTATACCCGTTCAAACCGTGGCCGGATGGGATTGGGAAGCCAGCAGGCAGGCGCCGGATGGTATTTTTACAATCCTCAGACTGTTTCGTACGGTCGGGTCACTTTCCAGCAAATATGGGGAAAGCGTAAACTTGAAGATAACTGGAACCGTGCCAACAAAGGAATTTCAACCGAAATTTCGGAGGAAAATATGGAAGGTACCGACTCAAGTAAAGTGGTTGTAAGAGAACAGGACCCGCTGAAAAAAGAATTTTACACCCAGGATCTGCCGCTGAATGATTCGTTAATGGCCATTTCGAACGATAAAATCCGCGATGCACTGTATAATGCAGGCAGAATTTTTAAGGTTGATTTTACAAACTACCCGCGTTCAGCCGAATCGTTTGAGGAATTAATAAGGCGTTTTCCCGGGAATATTTACGAACTTTCTGCATTGTTCGAATTGTACGATTTATACGAATTAATGGGTGAAAAACAAAAATCGGATTACTACCGGAATATCATCACCTCACAGTATCCTCAAAGCAATTACGCACAATATCTGGTCAATCCGAACTTTTTTATCGAAATGCAGGCACGGACTGATAGCCTGAACCGCTTGTACAGCGAAACATTCAGAAATTATAAAGCCGGAAACTACCGAAATGTTATTTCGTTGACTGCAAAGATGAAGACTCTTGAACCTGACAGTGTAATCATTCCGAAAATTGATTTTATGGAAATGGTTGCAAATGGCACGCAATCAGGCGTTCAGAATTTTGAAGGACTGCTCCAAAAATATATTAATTATTATCCCAATCAGGAACCCACTCCGCTGGCAAAGGAAATTCTTACACTCATTGAAGACAGCGCGCTGACTGATTATCAGAAGCTGATTGATATGGGATACATCAGTAAAGAAATAAAAAACGAAGGATTACTTCCGTCGAACAAGGATGCTGAAGATGAATTTGGTGGGAAATTCTCGTACGAGGAAGATCTGCTTCATTACTTTGTAATTGCTTACCCGCGATCGGCGAAAGTGGATATGAACCGGCTGAATTTCGATATTGCCAATTACAATATTGACCACTATACAAAAGTCGATTTTGATATTGAATCAGAAAACCTCGACGATAAACTTGCTTTCGTAACTGTCAGGTCGCTCGAAAACAAAGAAGCGGCATTGATTTATCATGGAGCAATAATACGCCGGGCAAGTGTTTTCAAAGCTTTGAAAGATGTCGATTTTCTGAATTTCGTTATCTCTTCAACCAATTACAGGACTGTCATCAATGAAAAATCGATAACTGATTACCTGAAATTCTTTGTGAAAAACTACAGCCGTTTCATACATCCGAACTTTACCGAAGAAGAACCTGAAGTTTCGCCTGAAGAGTTGATGGCGAGGGCAAAAGAACAGGACAATATTCTGAAGGAAAAAGGAAAATTTGTTGTTGTTGACACTGGTGCCGACAAGCTTTTTAGCACCAGTATCGATACCACACAGAATTTTGTTATTGCCGTGAAAGATAAAACCATGTCGTTGCGACAGGTTTTAAATGGTTTTTCCGAATTTAACCGAAATGAATTCAGGGCGTGGAACCTTGCCTTGCAGTTAAAACAGGCCGGCGATTACCAGTTGCTTGTGGTGAATGGCATACCGACATTAAACGAATCGATGTCGTATTTCAGGAAAGTGGTGATCACCAGGAATTTGTTTAATCCGTTAGGACAGGCTACTTATCGTAACTTTTTAATTACCAACGAAAACCTGCAGAAATTAATCGAACAAAACAAGGTTGATGAATATCTCGAATTCTTCCGTTCAAATTATATTCAAAAGGCACCTTCCCAGCAGTCAGCTGCACCAGTCGCGCCAGCGAATACAACAGCAGTGCAAAACGCGGTAGCAGAACCAGCTGAATCAAAGGAATATACCGGTCCGTACAATAAGAATATTGATGGCAAACAGTTATTTGTATTCGTAATCCCGGTACTTGATATCGATCAACCTGCTTTTATAAGCGGAATAGAGGAATTTAACCTCGCCAGTTATGCAAACCTCAACTTAAAAGTCGATGTAAAACCACTCGATGAAATCCGTCAGATCGTCAGGATTTCAGGACTACCTGACAAGGAAACCGCTTCGCTGTATTTTACAAAAGTGGTGAATAACCGCGATTTGTATGTTCCACTCCGGCAGGGAAATTACCGTAACTTCCTTATTACAGAGCAAAACTTCGAAATATTCATGAAAGAGAAGAATATTCTCGATTACATGAATTTCTACAAAAAATACTACCAGGGACAATAATTTAAAAATCCGTGTTTCAGGGTACATGTCAGCAGCGTTTTACTTCGAAAAATTGATTGCTAAACATTTAATAAATCACACAGTTACAACCCTCCGGTCGTTAAAGTAAGTTAAACAAATACTATTCCGGCACTTTTTTTGTTTTTATCTTTACAAGAATAAATATTTCCTGATGAACAAACCGCGAATACTCTGGACCGACGACGAAATTGACCTGCTCCGATCTCATATAATTTTCCTTGAGGGAAAAGGATACGAAGTGGAAACAGCGTACAATGGTGTGGATGCTGTTGAAAAGGTGAAAGAGAATTACTACGATATTATTTTTTTAGATGAAAATATGCCCGGGTTGACCGGTCTCGAAACGCTTACCCAGATTAAAACATACTCGCCAAATGTGCCCGTGGTAATGATTACCAAAAGCGAAGAGGAGAATATCATGGACGAGGCAGTAGGATCGAAAATTGCTGATTACCTGATCAAACCCGTTAATCCGAAACAAATCCTGCTTTCGCTGAAGAAGAATATCGACCAGAAACGCCTTGTTACCCAGCAAACCACTTCGGCTTACCAGATGCAATTTGCCAAAATCGGGATGCAAATCAACGACAGGATGAACTACCTGGAATGGATGGATATTTATAAAAAGCTGGTTTACTGGGAAATTGAACTCAGTCAGTCGGACGATGCAACAATGGACGAAATTCTGGCAATGCAAAAGGAAGATGCAAACAAGGCATTTTTCCGGTTTATCAAGGATAATTATCTGAACTGGTTTTTACCTGAGATCAGTGAAAGACCGATGATGTCGCCCGATATTTTCAAACAAAAAATTTTCCCGTTGCTCGACAGCGGTAAAAAGGTTTTTGTACTGGTTATCGATAATTTGCGTTTCGACCAGTGGCGAACCATAAATGCTGTTTTCGACGGTTATTTTCGCACCGAATCGGAAGAACTGTATTACAGTATTTTGCCCACTGCAACCATGTATGCCCGTAATGCAATGTTTGCCGGGCTGATGCCTTCGGAAATCGAAAAACTTTATCCTGAATTCTGGGAAGATGATGATAATGAAGGAAATAAGAACCCTCACGAAGAACAGCTGCTCCGAAAACAACTGCTGCGGCACAGGCGAAAGGAAAGACTTTATTTCGACAAAGTTTCAGGAATACGGATGGAACGCCGGATTTCTGACAGCCTGAACAGCATCCTTGAAAACGACCTTTCGGTAATGGTTTTCAACTTTGTGGATATGATCTCGCATGCCCGCACCGAAATGGACATGATTAAGGAGCTTGCGAGCGATGAAAAAGCTTACCGCTCGCTTACGCTCAGCTGGTTTAACAATTCCTCGCTGCTGTCGCTTTTAAAAGGATTGTCGGAAAACGACATCCGCATTGTGGTGACCACCGATCATGGCTCGATCAGGGTAAATAACCCGATCAAAGTAATCGGCGACCGCGAAACAAATACAAATCTTCGTTACAAACTGGGTAAAAACCTGAATTACAAATCGAAACAGATTTTTGAAATCCGCGATCCCCGGAAAGCATTCCTGCCTTCGCGAAATGTAAGCACCAGTTATATTTTTGCAAATACAACTGATTTCCTTGCCTACCCGAATAATTACAATTATTACGCAAATTATTACAAAGACACATTTCAGCATGGCGGAATTTCGATGGAAGAAATGATCATACCGGTGGTTACGCTTGTACCAAAAGGATAATTCTTCTCTTTTTACTTTTTTAAAATTTATTTCAGAATAAAATTCGACAAATTGGCGTGAATTCGGTGAATACAATTTTCCCGATTGAAGTCTTATTCAGGATTTTGTACTTTGATTACCCTTTTTCATCTGTTCGTACAGCTTATTTGCAAAGATAAAATCATTCAGTTTTTGATTGTTACTGTTTAATACCTGTTTGTTTGTTCCAATCCACTCCTTTTCTCCTTTGCTGATAAAAAGTATCAGCTCACCAATTTCGATCACCGAATTCATATCGTGGGTGTTGATTATGGTAGTCATGCCAAATTCCTTGGTCAGATCGTAAAGCAACTGATCGATTACGGTTGAAGTTTCAGGATCGAGCCCTGAATTGGGTTCATCGCAAAACAGATAGCGCGGATTCAGAGCAATTGCACGGGCAATCGCCACACGTTTTTTCATACCTCCGCTGATTTCACTCGGTGAAAGTTTGTATGCCCTTTTTTCGATATTCACATGATCGAGACAAAACTCAACCCTTTGCTGTTTCTCCCTCAAACTCATTTTGGTGAACATATCCATCGGAAAACGAACATTCTCTTCAACCGAAATGCTGTCAAAAAGCGCTCCACCCTGAAATACCATTCCAACTTCCTTTCGCATTTCTTTGCGTTGTTTCTCAACGGTTTGAGTAAAATTCCGGTCGTTGTACCATATTTCTCCGCTGTCGGCATCAAAAAGCCCGAGAATACATTTCAGCAAAACTGTTTTCCCCGACCCGCTCCGCCCGATGATCAGGTTGGTTTTCCCCTGTTCAAAAACAATGGAAATATTTTTCAGCACTTCGCTTCCGTCAAACGATTTATATAAATTTTTAATTTCAATCATGCTGTCAGTAACAATCGGGTTAATATCAAATCGAAAAACAGGATGAGAATATTGGTGTTCACCACTGCTTTTGTGCTGGCTTTCCCTACATCAAGTGCTCCTCCCTGGACATAATAGCCAAAATAGGCAGGCACCGATGCAACCAGAAAACCGAAAACAAGTGATTTTATAATTGAAAACGTGATATAATATGGAACAAACAATGTTTTTATCCCGTCGAGATATTCAGGCAAAGTAATTGTTCCGGTAAGCGGCCCGGTGACCAGGCCCCCCATTATCCCAAAAAAAACGCTGATAATATACAGGAAAGGGAAAATGAATACGACGGCAATAATTTTTGGAAGAATGAGGTATCCTGCTGAATTAACACCCATAATCTCAAGCGAATCGATTTGTTCTGTAACCCTCATGCTCCCGATCTCAGAAGTGATATTCGAACCAATTTTACCTGCCATGATCAGCGCCAGCATTGTTGATGAAAACTCGAGCAGCAAGGTATCGCGGGTTGCCAGCCCGATCAGATACGAAGGGTACAGCGGATTCATCAGTGCGTAGGAAAACTGAATGGTCATAATTCCCCCAATAAAAACAGAAACCATGACAACAATACCAACTGAACTGACTCCAAGGTTTTCTATCTCGTAAAACAGTTGTTTTATATACATTCTGTGTTTTTCGGGTCGTGAAAAAACCAGTTTTAGCATTGCAAAATAGCGTCCAACATGAAAAAAGAATCCCATTGTTTTTCAATTTAAATATGAAATCACAGTGCTAAAATTACAATATAAATCACCTGAAACAAACAGAATAATTGTATGAAATGTAATAGTGCCAAAAATAATGCGTTAATCATGATGAATGATTTAAAATTAATATTTTTGGATTGTTCACTAACCTAATCATAATGGAAAATATATATTGTATTATAATGGCAGGTGGTGCCGGAAGCCGTTTCTGGCCACTCAGCCGGTATGCAAAACCTAAACAGTTTTTAGATATTCTGGGTACAGGCAGGACATTTCTTCAGCAAACTTACGATCGATTTTCAAAAATTGTCCCGACAGAAAATTTTATTGTGGTTACCAATACTAACTACAAAAGACTTGTAAATGAGCAACTTCCCCAATTAAAAGAGGATCAGGTATTACTTGAACCACTGCGCCGCAACACTGCTCCCTGTATTGCGTATGCCACAAGTAAAATAAAAGCCAGAAATCCCAATGCCATTCTGATTGTTGCACCTTCAGATCATGTTATTTTAAAGGAAGACGAATTTATACACCAGATAAAAAACGGCGTTGATTTCATAAAAGAAAATGATGCATTGTTAACGCTTGGAATAAAACCCTGCAGACCAGAAACAGCGTACGGTTACATCCAGGTGAAAAAAAGAATCGATTTCAAAGAATTACAAAATCTGTACAGTGTAAAACTGTTTGCTGAAAAACCCGATCTTCAGATGGCAGGAATTTTTGTTGAAAGTGGAGAGTTTTTCTGGAACTCAGGAATTTTTATCTGGTCGCTTCAGTCCATTTCCGCGGCATTCGAAACTTATCTTCCAAATGTGTGGTCGCTGTTCGAAAGTGGAGTGAAACGGTACAATACACCCGACGAAGTTCACTTTGTAAACAAAATCTATTCCGAGATGCAATCAATATCAGTTGATTACGGAATTATGGAAAAAGCGGGGAACGTGTATGTTTTAACTGCCGATTTTGGCTGGAGCGATCTCGGGAACTGGGGTACTTTGTACGAAAACCGTGAAAAAGATGAATCGGGAAATGTAATCAGTGGCGACAACATCCTGATTTACGATACCAAAAACTGCATTATCAACATTTCGGGCGAGAAAATAGCTGTACTTCAGGGACTTGATGGTTATATAATTGCAGAGTCAAACGATATTCTGATGGTTTGCAAAATGGAGGATGAGCAGCAAATCAAGAAATTCGTGACCGATGTCAGAATCAAAAAAGGCGATTCCCTGGTTTAGAACTGAATTATTTTCAGGGAAAAACCATCCTTGTAAACCACTTTCCTGATTCTGAAACCCGGCCGGGTTTCAATAAATCATGCCGGATTTCAGCATCGTGTTAATTCGCGCGTATCGACTTTCATCTTTTAAAATCATTTGATATACAACGTTTTTTTCATCCTCATTTTTTCCTTCACCTGCATAAATCAGTCATTTACCTATTTTAATTAACCGGTTGTCTAACTTTTTCTTTATCAATTAAACAAATTCGCGAATTTTAACTCATTGTTAATTAAAAAACAATCCGAAACCAGGAAACGTTTTATATCAAAATTGTTTCCTTGCTTTGTGGCAAAAATTATCGCATAAAAAATGGATGAAGAATTTGTATTAAACGATCAGAAACTTATCTCAATTCTCGACAGAATCGTTGAGCTTTTTTATGAATTCGGGATCAGAAATTTAAATATGGACGATATCAGCCGGCAACTGGGGATATCGAAAAAAACTCTTTATCAATACTTTAAAAGTAAAGAAGATTTGATTGAAAAACTTTTCTATTACGATGAAATTAAGTGGAACGAAAAAATCTCGGAAATCAAATTACTCAATCTGAATGCAATTGATATTCTCATTCAGGTGAGCCTGGTAGTTTCGGAAGAAATCAGCAAACTGGATGCAAAATTAAAGTTTGAACTTAAAAAGTATTATGAACCCATTTTCAGTCAGTTCATGGTAAAAAAACAGAATCATATTTTTCAACACATCAGTAAAAACATTCAGAAAGGGATCAGTGAAGGTTTGTATCGCGGCGATGTAAACGTCGATCTGGCAGCCGGTTTATATGTGAGAAACCTGGTGGATATGCACAACAAAGATTTCTGCTTTGGCGAAAATATCACATTCGATCAGGTATTTGAAGCCATGTTTGAAAATCACATCAGGGCAATATCCACACCCGAAGGCCTTGCTTATTTCGAAAAACGAAAATCGGAAATCATACAATTAAATAAAAACAACAGCAATTAATAACTCATGTTAAAAATGTTCAATAATCAGAAAAAGACAGCATTGCTGCTTTTAATGTACGCAGCAGGAACATTGGGAATCTGGGCGCAGGAACCTGTTAAACTCTCTCTTGAAGATGCAGTGAAAATGGCCCATGAAAAGAACACCAATGTAATGAACTCGAAATTGGATCTGGAAATGTCGCAGAAAAAAATCAAAGAAACCATTGCAATGGGACTGCCTCATCTTGATCTTAAATCGGCTTACACCTATTTACCCAAAGTGCCAACCCTTACCTTTGGAATGCCCGGAAATGATCCGAATGCACCACCTGCAGAACCCATCGAATTAGGTGTCAAACACAACGTGGTAACCGACATTACTGCATCGCAGCTTATTTTCAACGGTTCGTACCTTGTTGGTTTGCAGGCAACCAAAGTGTTATATAATTTATCTGTTCAGAATGATGAAAAAACGAGGCTCGATGTAAATGAATCTGTTATTAACACCTATCAGATGATTCAGCTTTCAGAAGAGAGTCTTAACATCCTGAAGCAAAATCTTGATAATGTGCTTAAAACACAATCCGAAATTTCGGAAATGTATAAACAGGGATTTATGGAAAAAACCGATGTCGATCAGCTTGAAGTTACAGCAAACATACTTCGCAATACAATGAACCAGGTTGAAAGTAATCTTGATATGGCTTACCGGCTTTTAAAAATTCAGATCGGAATCGATGAGACCATCCCGTGTGTGGTATCCGATACCATTCAATCTTTCGAAGCAATTATGCTTGCCAGCAATCAATTAATCGCCGAACAGTTTTTGCTCGAAAACAATGTCGATTATAAACTTGCCGAAACGTCAAAACAGTTGGCCGAACTTAATGTTAAAAACGAAAAAAGCGGTTACCTGCCGGTAATTACAGGTTATTACAACCGCACTCAAAAACTGAACTCACCGGCTTTCGATTTTACACCAAAAGATATGTTTGGCGTAAATCTTAGTCTGCCTATTTTTGCCAGTGGACAGCGCAAATTTCTTATCGACCAGCGCAAACTTGAAGTGGAAAAAAGGGAAAATACAAGGAGATTTGTATCACAAAGTCTGGTAATGCAGGCAAATCAGATACGAAGCGATGTGGAAATCAAAGCCGACAAATATAAAAATCAGAAACTCAGCAAAGAACTTTCTGACGAGATTTACCAGCGGACCCTTGAGAAATACAGACAGGGAATGGCTACCAGTCTTGACCTGATGAACAGCCAGAACCAGTATCTGACCAATCTTACCAATTATTACCAGTACATGTTCGATTTAATGGGATCAATGGTAAAACTCGAAAAACTGTACAATATCAACCAGATTACACAATAAAAATCATCACAAATACTCATTTACCATCGAAAAAAATAAAACACGATACAATATGAAAAAATTAATTTACTCAGCAGTTGCAATAGCCATCATGGTTTCGTGCAGCCAGAATACCGATAAAAACGCTGAACTTCAGAAACTCAAAACACAGCGTGACGAATTAAATAAACAGATTACAGCGCTTGAAGCCGAAATCAATCCTGACGGGCAAAAAGCTGAAGTTAAACCTGTTGCGGTGAAAACCATCGACGCAAGTGAATGTGTTTTCGATCATTACATTCAGGTTCAGGGAACGGTTGACGGCGACGACAACATTGCCGTCAGTCCGCAAATGGCAGGAATTGTAACCAAAGTTTATGTAACCGAAGGTTCGTTTGTAAAAAAAGGACAACTTCTTGCCGAACTCGACGACCAGCTCACCCGACAGTCACTTGAGGAAGTGAACACCCAGCTTGCACTGGCCGCCAATATTTATGAAAAACAGGCCGCTTTGTGGGAAAAGAAAATCGGAAGCGAAGTTCAGTATTTACAGGCAAAAACGAACAAAGAATCGCTCGAACAGCGTGTGAATACAATTAAAGAACAGATTAAGATGACCAAAATTATCTCTCCGATCAACGGCACAGTCGAAAGTGTTCCGCTCAGGGTTGGACAGATGGCCTCGCCCGGCGTGCCTACTTCAACAATCAGGGTGATTAACATGAGTGTTGCCAAAATCTCTGCTGATGTTTCTGAAAACTATGCTTCGAGAATTAAAAACGGAGATGTGGCAATCGTCAGTTTCCCCGACATCGGAAAAGAAATCGAATCGAAACTTTCGTTCACAGGGCGGTTTATCGACCCTACCAACCGCAAATTCAAGGTTGAATGTAAATTCTCGACAAAAGAATTTGAATTGCGCGCCAACATGATTGCCAACCTTAAAATTAAAGATTACACCAACGAAAAAGCTTTCTGCCTTCCGGTGAATGTTATTCAAAGCGACCAGAGCGGGAAATTCATTTTTGTTGCAGCAAAAAACAGTGAAGACTGGGTAGCCGAAAAGCGTTATGTAAAACCGGGGATGGATTACAACGGAACCGCCGAAATTCTGGAAGGATTGACTGCCGGTGATAAAATTATTACAACCGGCTACCAGAATCTTAACGCCGGGAGCAAAATCACTTTCTGATAAAAAACGATTAACCGACGCATCATGTCAAAAGAAAATAAATTCAAGGAATTTTTTGCAACCAGCTGGGCGATCAATAACAAATCGAGTATTTACGTACTTGCGGTTATTATCACCGTTCTTGGTTTGATGAATTACTACTTTATTCCGAAGGAACAATTCCCGCAGGTGGTAATTCCGTACATTGTTGTTACCACACCATACCCCGGCACTTCTCCTTCCGACATCGAAAACCTGGTGACACGGCCCATCGAAAAACAACTGAAATCAATTTCGGATGTAAAGAAAATTACCAGTAATTCGGTGCCCGATTATTCTTCAATCGTGGTTGAATTTGACCCCGATCTTTCAGTCGAAACTGCCAAACAAAGGGTCCGCGATGCAGTTGACAAATCAAAAAGCGATCTGCCGACCGATTTGCCCGCCGACCCGGATATCATGGACATTGATATTTCGGAGATACCGGTAATGTACATCAACATTGCGGGAAATTACGATCTCGACAAGCTGAAAGAATATGCCGAAATGGCGCAGGACAAAATTGAAGGGTTAAAAGAAATCACCCGTGTTGACATTGTTGGCGCGCTCAACCGCGAAATCCAGATCAATGGAGACATTTACAAAATGCAGGCCGCCAAAGTTACTTTCGGCAACATTGAACAGGCAGTTGCCTACGAAAACCTGACCATTTCGGGAGGTACGCTTACCAACAACGGCGTAAGGAATTCTGTGCGTATCAAAGGTCAGTTCACCGATGTTGAAACCATTAAAAATATAATTGTCCACTCATCGAGCGGGGCTTTTGTGCGTCTTGGCGATATTGCCCAGGTGGTGGATGGTTTCGAGGAACAGGAAAGTTTTGCCCGCTTGAATGGCAAAAATGTTATTACACTGAACGTTATCAAAAAGAGCGGGGCCAACCTGCTTGATGCTTCAGACCAGATAAAAACCATTGTTGACGACCTGATAGCAACAACCTATCCAAAAGGGATGGAAGTTACCATTACCGGCGATCAGAGCCGTTTCACCCGTAATACGCTCGAAGAACTCAACAACACCATCATTATCGGGTTCATCCTGGTTACCATCGTTCTGATGTTTTTCATGGGTTTTACCAATGCATTTTTTGTCGGACTTTCGGTACCATTGTCCATTTTTCTTGCATACCTGATCATTCCCGGCCTTGGCTTTACAATGAACATGATTGTGATGTTCGCCTTTATTTTTGCACTCGGAATTGTGGTTGACGATGCGATTGTGGTTATCGAAAACACACACCGACTTCATCGTTTCAACCCGGACATTACAATTGCTGCCAAAAAAGCCGCGGGGGAAGTGTTCCTCCCCATTTTATCGGGGACACTTACTACACTGGCTCCCTTTTTCCCTCTGGCTTTCTGGCCAGGAATCGTGGGACAGTTCTTCCACTACATGCCTGTAACACTGATAATTTCGCTGTTTGCCTCACTGTTTGTGGCTTACGTGTTTAACCCTGTATTTGCAGTTTCGTTTATGAAACACGAGTACGACACCGAATTCCAGAAAGGCAGTGGATGGAGAAAATTAAAAATCTCGGTTGCTGTAATGTTAGGTTTGGCTGCCATTTTCTATCTTACCAAATCTTACGGATTTGCCAACTTCCTGGTATTTGCAGTTTTAATGATCCTGTTTTTCAGGTTTGTATTGAAAAAACTGATTAAAATCTTTCAGGAAAAAACCTGGCCATGGCTTATGGAAATGTACGAGAAACAACTTCGCTGGGTACTTCAAAAACGCCGGCCAATATGGATTCTTGCCGGAATGGTTGTTCTTTTCTTCTTTACTTTTTTCCTTACTTCTGTTAAAAAACCGCAGGTATTGTTTTTCCCAAACAACGACCCGAACAACATTTATGTTTACATTAAAATGCCCGGTGGCACGTACCAGAATGTGACTGACAGCGTTACCCGCATTGCTGAGGAAAGGGTTTACAAAGCATTGGGCAAAAACAATCCCGATGTTGAATCGATTATTTCGAATGTTACCATCGGTGCCGAAGAGCAGGGTTTTGTCTCGTCGGGAACACCCTTTAACAAAGGAAAAGTTTCAATCAACTTTGTTGAGCACAAATACCGCACAACAGGAATTTCGACAACCAAATACATGGAAATGATCAGAAAAGAAGTGGCTGATATTCCGGGTGCCGAAATTACGGTCGATAAAAACAGGATGGGACCACCCACCGGGAAACCAATTAATATTGAAATTACAAGCGAAAACCTTGAAAACCTTGTTGCCGATGCTTATGCATTCCGCGATTATCTTGACTCACTTAATATTTCTGGAATTGAAGAACTGAAAACCGATTTCGAAATGAATTCGCCTGAAATCATTATCCAGATCGACCGCGAACGTGCCCAGAACATGGGAATCTCAACCGGTCAGATTGGAAGCGAAGTCCGCACCGCCCTTTACGGTAAGGAAATTTCGAAACTGAAACAGGAGGAAGATGAATACCCGATAATGCTCAGGTACGACAAAGCCACCCGCGAAAATATCAACTCGCTGGTAAATCTCGAAATCACCTACCGCGATATGAATACAGGCATGTTGCGAAGCATTCCGCTTTCAACGGTTGCAACCATCGACTACACCTCTTCGTACGCCGGTATTAAACGGCAGGACCAGAAAAGGATCATCACCGTTTATTCCAATGTATTGTCGGGTTACTCGCCCAACGATATTGTACCGAAAATCACTGCTGAAGCCAAAAAATTCCCGGTTCACCAGGGAACTGAAATCAAGCTTACCGGCGAACAGGAAGATCAGGCTGAAACCATTAATTTCCTGATGAAATCGATGATCATTGCGTTGGGTGCAATTTTCTTTATCCTCATTACACAGTTCAGTTCAGTGGTAAAATCAGTAATCATTCTTAGCGAGGTCATCTTCAGTATCATTGGTGTCTTGCTGGGAGTGATCCTTTTCGATATGCAGATCGTTATCCTGATGACCGGTCTCGGGATTGTTGCTTTGGGAGGTATCGTTGTAAGAAATGGTATTCTGATTGTTGAGTTTATCGATGCCAAAAGAAAAGAAGGAGTGCCGACACGCCGCGCCATCATCGAAGGTGGGCGCACCCGTATCACGCCGGTTATTTTAACGGCGACTGCTACCATGTTGGGTCTTGTTCCGCTGGCGGTGGGAATGAACATTAATTTTGTAACCTTGTTCACCGAACTGAACCCGCACATTTATTTTGGCGGCGACAATGTGGCTTTCTGGGGTCCGCTGGCCTGGGCAATTATTTTCGGGTTAAGCTTTGCAACTTTCCTTACGCTGATGTTTGTGCCGGCGCTCATTGAGCTCGATCACACCATCCGCCTGAAAATTGCCCGAAAGAAACACCACAGGAAAATCAGGAAAATGAATAAATAGAGAAACGATTCTTTAAAAAACGGCGGAAGATTGTCTTTTCCGCCGTTTTTTTGATCAATAACTACTGAGTTTTAATCTTCAAAAATGCTTCGGCAAAAATCAGATCTTCAGGATAAGTAATCTTAATATTCTCCCTGTTCCCTTCAACAAGATTAATTTTTTCACCTAAAGATTCCAGTACCGAAGCATCGTCGGTAAATAAGTCGGAAACTGCAATTCCGTATGCCTTCCTGATCAGTTTAACCTGAAATGTCTGCGGCGTTTGAACCAGAAAATATTCCGACCTGTCAACTGCCTTATTTTCAGTTAAGTTCACAAACCTGACCGATTCTGACACCGGTATCACGGGCAGTGCATTTCCTTTTTCCGATGCAGTTTCAAAGCAGCCTTGCAGGGTCTGAATCGAAACCAGCGGTCGCACGCCGTCGTGAATAAATACTATTCCATCTTCCGAAATCAGATCCAGACCATTTTTTACCGAATTAAACCTTGTCTCCCCTCCGAAAGCAATTTTTATTTCCTTGTCAAACCTGTATTTTTTGCATAACTCTTTCCAAAAAGAAACCTGATTTTCAGGAAGTACAAGAATAATCTCTAAATTAGGATCGAATTTGTAAAATACGTCGATCGTATGCATTAACACAGGGCGGCCAATGATTTCAACGAATTGTTTTGGCGTTTTGCTTTTCATCCGGTTTCCGCTGCCACCTGCCACAATCAATGCAAACTTTTTCATTTAAATTATGTTTTGTTGTAATAGATCGAATAACAAAAATACTTAAATTTTCAGCTATGATACAGGTATTACAGTTTCTGCAGGAACTTTCGGAGAATAACAACCGCGAATGGTTTCAGAAAAACAAAAAACGATACGAAGAAAGCAGGGAGAAGGTACTTTTTATAACGGAATTGCTGATCAACGAAATCAGAAAATTTGATTCCGACATCCCTTTGCTCGATCCGAAAGATTGTCTGTTCAGGATATTCAGGGATGTGCGGTTTTCGAATGACAAACGCCCGTACAAAACAAATTTCGGAAGTTTTATCGCAAAGGGAGGTAGGAAAAGCATTTATTCAGGATATTATTTTCATATTGAACCAGGCGGAAGTTTTCTGGGCGGGGGGATTTACATGCCCGAAGCCGGGCCGCTTAAGGCAATCCGCGATTACATTGCCGAAAATGGCGATGAATTCAGATCGATCATAACCAATAAAAATTTTAAGGCTGTTTTCCCGGAAATGATGGACGACAAACTGAAAACCGCTCCAAAAGGGTACGCTCCGGATCACGAGTTCATCGATTTGATCCGTTATAAATCATTTGCATTTTCTAACAGGGTCGATAAATCACAGATTCTGGCCGACAATTACATTGATTACCTTGTCAGTTCGTTTAAGGTTTTGTATCCTGCGAACCGGTTTTTAAACAAGGCTTTGGAAAATAATTTCTGACCGGAAAATAAAAACCGGGTAACTTTTTCGCTGATTCAGGAATATACTTTTATAAGACCCATATTTTTTATCTTCCCGATTTCAAAAAAAACACCTGGTCGTCCTGACCGGGTGTTTTTTTTAAGC